>JASHRW010000114.1 GCA_030037065.1 Xanthobacteraceae bacterium | reverse complement strand
CCATCGTGCTCGACGGCGAGCAGATCACGGCGCCGCACGAAAAGATCGGCATCATCTTTCAGGAGCCGCGGCTTCTGCCCTGGCTCAAGGTCGCCGACAATGTCGGCTTCGGCATCGTCGATCGCCCCAAACCCGAGCGAGCCGAGCGCGTCGCCGCGGCGCTCAAGCGTGTCGGGCTGTTCGACAAGGCGGCGGTTTGGCCGCGCGAACTCTCCGGCGGGCAGGCGCAGCGCGTCGCCATCGCGCGCGCGCTGGTGCCGCGCCCAGAAGTGCTGCTGCTCGACGAGCCGTTCTCGGCGCTCGACGCCTTCACCCGCACCGACCTGCAGGACCATCTGCTCGATCTGTGGGCCGACGCCAGGCCGACCTTGATCCTGGTCACCCACGACGTCGACGAGGCGATCGTGCTCGCCGACCGCGTCATGGTGATGTGCCCGCGGCCCGGCCGCATCTTCGATGAGATCGATGTCGACCTGCCGCGGCCGCGCGACCGCCAGTCCGCCGCCTTCGACTTCGTTAAGCGCCGCGTGCTGGCGGCGCTCGACCGCTCGCTCAATCGCGCCGCGACAGCCGCCGAGGGCGAGCCCAAAACCGAGGCCGGCGCGGCGATGTGGTGGTAAGCGGAGGACAGAAGACGGACGACAGACGACGGATAGCCGGCTAGCCGGACAGCCCACTCTTCCTTGTCTGTCCTCTGTCGTCCGTCCTCTGTCGTCTATACTCTATCCGATGAAACAACTCAGAGAGGACCGCCAATGGACGCCTCTGCCCTGCGCGCGCTGCAGGCGCCGATCAAGGAGCGCTACAAGAGCGAACCCACGGCCGCGTACATCACACTGAAGGCCAAAGGCACGCTCGACAACGCCAACATCGCCTGCAAGGTCGAGACCGGCCGCGCGCTGGCGGTGGCCGGACTACATCCAGCCACTGGCGGCTCGGGTCTTGAACTCTGCTCCGGCGACATGTTGCTCGAAGCTCTGGTGGCGTGCGCCGGCGTCACCTTGAAAGCGGTCGCCACCGCGATCGATATTCCGCTCAAATCCGGCATGGTCTCGGCCGAGGGCGATCTCGATTTTCGCGGCACGCTCGGCGTCGCCAGGGATGCGCCGGTCGGCTTCGCGCAGATTCGGCTGCGCTTCGATCTCGACACCGACGCGCCGCAGGACAAGCTCGATCAGTTGCTCAAGCTCACCGAGCGCTATTGCGTCGTCTATCAGACCATCAAAAGCGGCCCGCCGGTGACTTTGAGCCTTAAGCGGACGCCCGCATGAGCGGCGTCGTGGCGCTCGATCATCTGCAACTGGCGATGCCGCGCGGTCGCGAGGCCGAGGCGCGCGCGTTCTACGGCGATATTCTGGGCTTGCGTGAGCTGACAAAGCCAGCCAATTTGGCGGTGCGCGGCGGCGTATGGTTTCAACTCGGAACGCAGCAATTGCATCTCGGCGTCGAAGGCGATTTTCATCCGGCCAAGAAGGCGCACCCGGCATTCCTGGTGCACGATCTCGGCGGTTTGCGCGCGCGCCTCGCGCAGGCGGGCTTTAAGCCGTATGAGGACGAGCCGCTCGCCGGCTACGACCGTTTTTATGTCGCCGACCCGTTCGGCAACCGGCTTGAGCTGATGGAGCCCGTAACGCGATCGGGCTAAAATTCGCGGCTGTCATTATCCGCGAAAGCGGATAATCCAGTAATCGACAGATCTTTAGTTTGATCTCTGCGACGGTGGCTACTGGATGGTCCGCCTGCGCGGGCCATGACAATGCTGATGCCATGATGTCGCTCTTTCTGCTCGACCTCGCGCTCAAGATGGCGCTGACCGCGTTCATCGTCGTCGTCATCTCGGTCGTGGTCGAACGTTCCGGCCCGTTTATCGGTGCGCTGATCGCCGCGCTGCCGACCGCCGCTGGCGCTGCGTACATTATCCTCGCGTTCGAACACCCGCCGGCCTTCATCGCCGCCAGCGCGATCGGCAGTGCTGCCGCGACCGCCGGGGTGTCGATCTTCGCGCTGATCTATACGGTGCTGGCACAGCGTCACGGCGTGGTCTTAAGCGTCTCTGTCGCCATCGTTGCGTTCTTCGCGGCCGCGGCCGCCTTGCGCGCCATCGCCTGGACGCCGCTGACCGCGCTCGGACTCGACATCGCGGTGTTCGGCATCACCGTACCGCTGAGCTGGCGCTATCGTACCTCGAGCCCGCCGGCAAAATTCATGCGCTCGCCGTGGGACATTCCGGTGCGGGCGGTCTCCGCCGCGATCGTCGTCGTCATCGTCACCACGATCAGCACCAGCATCGGCTCGTTCGCCTCCGGCATGTTCGCGGTGTTTCCGATCGTGATGGCCTGTTCCGCCGTCATTTTGCATTTGCGCGTCGGTGGCATCGTTTCGGCCAGCATGTTCGCCCACGCACAGATCGCGCTCAACGGCCTATGGCTCGGCTTTCTCGTCATGCACTTTTTGGTCGCGCCGTTCGGCGTGTGGCTGGCCTACGGGTTCGGGCTCCTGGTGTGCATCGGCTGGAGTGGCGGGCTGTGGCTCGTCCGCACGCGAAGATTTACGGTTTGGTCTTCGCGAGCTGCGCCTTGAGCGCATAGAGCGCTTCGAGGGCCGCGCGCGGCGTCATATCGTCGGGATGCAGCGCGGCCAAAGCCTCAACCAATGCGGTGAGCGCGGCGTCGCGCTCCGACGGCGGAGCCGCCGGCCGCGCGGCGGCGAACAGCGGCAGATCGTCGATCAGACGGCGCGTCGGCGCGGTGCGGTCCTGCGCTTCGAGCTGCGCCAGGACGAGCTTGGCGCGTTCGATCACCGCGGGCGGCAGGCCGGCGAGCTTCGCCACGGCAATGCCGTAGGAGCGGTCGGCGGCGCCTGGCACCACTTCGTGCAAAAATACCACCTCGCCCTGCCATTCCTTCACCCGCATGGTGGCGTTGTGCAGCCGCGGCAGTTTGGCGGCGAGCGCGGTCATCTCGTGAAAATGCGTGGCGAACAGCGCCCGGCAGCGGTTCTGCTCGTGCAGATGTTCGATGGTGGCCCAGGCGATCGACAGGCCGTCGAACGTCGCGGTGCCGCGGCCGATTTCATCCAAAATAACCAGAGAGAGCGCGCCGGCCTGATTGAGGATCGCCGCGGTCTCGACCATCTCGACCATGAAGGTCGAGCGGCCGCGGGCGAGATCGTCGGCGGCGCCGACCCGCGAAAACAACCGGTCGACCACGCCGATATGCGCGGCGCGCGCCGGCACGTAGCTGCCCATCTGCGCCAGCACAGCGATCAGCGCATTCTGGCGCAGGAAGGTGGACTTGCCCGCCATATTGGGGCCGGTGACGAGCCAGATACGGCCCGCGGAAAGATCGCAATCGTTGGCGATGAACGGGCCGCCGTCGCCGCTCAACATTTGCTCGACCACCGGATGACGGCCGCCGGTAATAGCGAAGGCGAGACTGCCGTCGACCTCCGGACGCACGTAGGCGCGCTCGACAGCAAGGTTCGCCAAGGCCGCCGCCACGTCGATCATGGCCAACGCGTCGGCGGCGTCCTTGACGGCGGCGCTCGCCGCCGCGATGCGTGCGGCGAGCCGATCGAAAATCTCCAATTCCAGCGCCAGCGCCCGCTCGGCGGCATTGGCGATCCTGGCTTCCAGTTCGCCGAGCTCGGTGGTGGTGAAACGCACCTGCCCGGCCGTGGTCTGGCGGTGGATGAAAGTGGCATTGAGCGGCGCGCTCAACAGCTTCTCGCCGTTCTGCGCGGTGACGTCGACGAAATAGCCGAGCACGTTGTTGTGCTTGATCTTCAGCGAGCGGATGCCGGTCGATTCCGCGTAACGCACCTGCAGCGCGGCGATGACGCGGCGCGATTCGTCGCGCAACGCCCGCGCCTCGTCGAGCGCCGATTCGTAACCGGCGCGCACGAAACCGCCGTCGCGCCGATAGGCCGGCAGTTCGTCGGCCAACGCCCGTTTCAGTTCGGCGGCAAGCGCCGGATCGGGGTGGCGCAGACCCGTAACCGCGCCCGCCAGATCGCGCGGCAGATTTGTTCCACCTTGGACGAGACTTTCGATTTGTGCGGATAGTTCCGCCGCCGCCGAAATGCCGTCACCGATGGCAGCCAGATCGCGCGGCCCGCCGCGGCCGATCACGACGCGCGACAACGCGCGCTGCAGATCGGGCACGCTCCTGAGACTTTTGCGAACCGCGCCGCAGCCGGCATTGTCGCCGACAAACACGGAGACGGTGTCGAGCCGGTGCGCGATTTCCGCCGGATCGGTGAGCGGCGCGGCCAACCGCTGCGCCAACAGCCGCGCGCCGGCCGCCGTCACCGTGCGGTCGATCGCGGACAGGAGCGATCCGCGCCGCTCGCCGGCGAGGGTGCGCAACAGTTCGAGATTGCTGCGCGTGGCCTGGTCGATGGCGAGCGTCGCGCCCGGGGCTTCGCGCGCCGGCGGCGACAGCGGCGGGCGCTTGCCGATCTGGGTCCGCTCGACGTAGGTCACGGCCGCCGCCGCTGCCGTCAGTTCGAGGCGCGAGAACGCGCCGAACGCTTGCGTCGTCGCCACACTGAAAAATCCGGCGAGCCGGCGTTCCGCCGTGGCGCCGTCGAACACGTCGCGGGCCAGCGGGGTGAGCGCCGGCAGCGCGCGCAAAGCAGGCGCCACTTCGGTATCGGCATAGAGCGCGTCGGAGACGATGATCTCGCCGGGCTCGATGCGGGCGATCTCGGCCGCAAGCGAGCCGCGCTCGCATTCGGCGACGCGAAAGTCGCCAGTCGAAATATCAATCCAGGCGAGCGCGAAGCGATCTTCGCCCGACGATGCGCGCGAGCGCGCCAGCGCGACGAGATAATTGTTGCGCCTCGCATCGAGCAGTGAATCCTCGGTCAACGTGCCGGGCGTCACCAGCCGCACCACGTCGCGGCGCACCACGCTCTTGTTGCCGCGCTTGCGCGCCTCGGCCGGATCTTCGAGCTGCTCGCATACCGCGACGCGATGGCCGAGCGCGATCAGCCGGTGCAGATATTCGTCGGCGCGCTCAATCGGCACGCCGCACATCGGAATGTCGCGGCCCAGATGCTTGCCGCGCTTGGTCAGTACGATGCCGAGTGCGCGTGAGGCCACTTCGGCGTCGTCGAAGAACAGCTCGTAGAAATCGCCCATCCGATAGAACAGCAGACAATCCAGATTGGCCGCCTTGATCTCGATGTACTGCTCCATCATCGGGGTCACGCGGCCGGCATCGTCGGGTGCTTTGGAGGTGACGCGCGCCGTTTCGTCGGCTCCGCTCGGCGCGCGTGCGGCCATTTCGGGTGCGAGGTCGGCGGCAGCTTTCGTATTTAGAGGCGCGTCGTCCATGGTGCGGTGCACGCTAGCAGATGATCGGGCGGCTGTATCGGCTGGTGGAAAAGTCTCGACGGGCCGATGTCCCGACAAGTCCCAATCGTTGCGCTGCACAACGCAATTCGCTTGGCAAACATCGGCGGCGGTGGGACGATTGTCATGCACGCCGGACACACGGCGAAACAAGCCGCGCAAGCGGCAATCACAAAAAGGGGAATGCCATCGAGAAATAACGCACACCTTCAGGGAGGACGCACCAATGGTAGCGGCTAGTGACGCCAATTATGCGCTTACACCCGACGATCATGCTCGCGAGCTTCGCCGTGCCGTCGTTGCAGCGACGGTCGGCACCACGATCGAGTGGTACGACTTTCTGCTATACAGCACGATGGCCGGACTGGTATTCGGCAAGCTGTTTTTCCCTCACGAAGCACCGTTGACTGCGACGCTCAACGCCTTCGCCATCTACTTCGTCGGATTTATCGCCCGCCCGATTGGCGCTTTCATATTCGGCCACTTCGGCGATCGCGTCGGCCGCAAATCGACTCTGATCATCACCTTGCTGCTCATGGGCATCTCCACCTTTCTGGTGGCCTTCCTGCCCGGCTACGCGTCGATCGGGATCTGGGGCGCGGTGCTGCTGACCGTGCTGCGCCTGATCCAGGGCATCGGCGTCGGCGGCGAGTGGGGCGGCTCGGTGCTGCTGTCGATGGAATGGGCGCGGCATAACCGCGAGCGTGGCTTCCTCACCTCCTGGCCGCAATTCGGCGGGCCCGCCGGCCTGTTTCTCGCCAATCTGGCCGTGCTGGTGTTCAGCCGGATGTCGGGCGAAGCGTTCCTGTCCTGGGGCTGGCGCATTCCCTTTGCACTCAGCATCGTGCTGGTCGGCATCGGCCTGTGGATCCGCCTGCGCATTCTGGAAACGCCGGTGTTCCGCAACCTGGTGGCCGAACGCAAGATCGAGCGGGCGCCGATCGTGGAGGTCTGCCGCAAGGCGCCCGGCACGATCATCGCCGGCATGCTGGCGCGCACCTCCGAGCAGGGCCCGTTCTACATCTTCACCGCGTTCATCTTCGCCTACGGCACGACGACGCTGCATGCGTCGCGCGATCTGTTGCTGGCCGGCGTGCTGGCGGCGGTCTGCGTGTCGGCGTTCACGATCCCGTTCAGCGGCTGGCTGTCGGACCAGATCGGACGCAAGAGGATGTACATCATCGGCTGCGCCACAATGGGCATCTTCGGCTTCATCTACTTCGGCCTGATCGACACCGGGTCCTCGGTGCTGATCTTCATCGCCATGGTGCTGTCGCTCATTCCGCACGACATGCAGTATGGGCCGCAGGCGGCGCTGATCGCCGAAAGCTTCACGCCACGGCTGCGTTACTCAGGGGCGTCGATCTCCTATCAGCTCGCCTCGATCACCGCCGGCGGACCGGCGCCGCTGATCGCGACCGCGCTGTTCGCCCGCTATCATTCGGGAACGCCGATCGCAATTTATATTCTGATCACGGCGATCATCTCGATCGTCGCCACGACCTTCCTGAAGGAATATTCCGGCCGGGACGTGTCGGCCGAGTACGACGCCGAGCCTGGCGCCGTCCGCTCGGCGGCGTAAGCAACTGTCATCATCCGCGAAGGCGGATGATGACAGTATTCGGAGACCTCGCGGTGGTCCACTGGGTCACCGCGCTCACATTGGCTACTGGATGCCCCGCCTGCGCGGGGCATGACAGTGAGTGAACGGGGGGCAGGTCAAATCATTTCACCAGCTTCTTGCCGGTGACGGCTTCGAGGTTCTTGTAAAACACCTTGTCGCTGGTCGCCTTGTCCATCTTCAGCGAGTCGAGAATCTTCAGCGTCTCGCGCGGGAACATGGTGCCGCCTTCCGGATCGAACGGGCAGTCGGACGCGAACACGATCTTGTCGATCGGATAGAACTCCATGCCGGCTTTGGTGGCCGGTATCGCGGTGAACGCCGCCGTGTCGGTCCAGAAATCGTTCTTGAAATAGTCGAGCAGCCGCTTCTTCAGGCTCTTGCGCAGCCCGACATAGTCGTGATCGGTGGTGCGATTGCCCATCACGTCGTTGCCGGGCCCAAGCCGCCCTTCCAGCATCGGCGTGACGCCGGCGAAATGGTGGGTGATGATTTTCAGATTGGGATGGTTGTCCATGATCTTGGAATAGACGAGACGCAACTGCGCGCAGGTGGTCTCGTAGGACCAGCCGATCGTCCACCAGATCTCGTAGAGCGATTGTTTCTCGTCAAGATAATCGGGAGTCTCGGCGCCGCGGGCCGGATGCAGCCAGATCGGGGCGCCGAGTTCGTTCATCTTCTTCCAGAACGGCAGATATTGCGCGTTGTCGATCGCCCGGCCGGCGACGTTGGTATATATCTGCACGCCGAGCGCGCCGTTCTTGAGCGCGCGCTCGGCCTCGGCGACGCCGGCGTCGCGCGCCGCGAGCGACACCTGCGCCACCCAGCCGGGGAAATGATCTTTCTCCTTGGCGATCAGTTCGGCAAAGCCGTCATTGATGATCTTGCAGAACTCGTCGATGTCGGCCGGCGACTTGGCGAAACGCTCGATCGGCGGCTGCGGATAGGAAAGGATTTGCTGATAATCCTTGTGGCCGTCGACGATCTTCTTGCGCACATCGAGATCGAACAACGCCGGCAGCGAACGGATGCGTTTGCCCATGTCCTTATAGTCGCCGGCGACTTCGTTGAGTTTGTCGAAGAATTTTTTCGGGAAAAAATGGGTGTACGCGTCGATGCGCATGGGGCGTTTCTCCTTGTGGCGGAAAGGCTTCTATCACCGTTGCGGTAGCGGCGTCACCCGAACGGTCACGACAACGACGCGGAACCGCCTTGCGTCAGCCGCGCGACGATCTCGGCCGGTATCGGCTGCGCCTTCATCCGCCGCGAGTCGTCGGGATCGCGGATAGCCCAGACGCGCGTTTCGTAGCCCTCGACGGCAAGCGCGCCCAAAAGCGTCAGCCGGTGCTCGATCTTGAAGCTGGAGCGCTCGCACGCAGCTACCGCCGTCTCGATGACGACCTCGTCGCCGAACCGCGTCGGCCGTAGAAACCGCGCCCGTGTCTCGACCAGCGGGTGATCGAGAAAATCATAGGCCTTGAGGTATTCGATCTTGTTCATGCCGAGCGCGCGCTCGAGCATTGCAGTCGTTGCCGCGTCGAAAATATCATAATAGCGCGCATAGAAGATGATGCCGGCGGGATCGCAGTCGCCCCATTCGATGCGGGTTCTGTAGGTGTTGGTAAGCATCAGATTGGAGGACAGAAGACGGACGACAGAGGACGGATGAAGGGTTGGAATGGATATAGATGAAGCGCGTCTTGGACGAGTCTTTTCTTTTCTGTCCTCTGTCCTCCGTCCTCTGTCCTCTACCTTGGAGCCATCCGCAGCGCGCCGTCGAGACGAATCGTTTCGCCATTGAGGTAGCGGTTTTCGATGAGTTGGCGGACCAGCGCGGCGAATTGCGGCGGCTGGCCGAGCAGTTTCGGAAACGGCACGGCCGCCGCGAGGCTTTGCTGCGCCGCTTCGGGCAGGGCATGCAGCATCGGGGTGGAAAAAA
>JASHRW010000113.1 GCA_030037065.1 Xanthobacteraceae bacterium | reverse complement strand
TCGCCTTTGCGCTTACGGTCATCATCGGCCATGCGGAACGGGTATTGCGAGATATCGTCATTTGGCGGCATTTTCGCGTCTATCGTCCGGACTTGCTTGTAATGCGGCTTCCCGTCGGCTGCGCGACGGCTGCCATCCGCCGCGCTGCCAATACGCTATCATAGTGATTGTGCAGCTTGCGTGCCAGATCGAAGAATCAGGTGAACTGCCGGAGAGATTCCCATTGCACCAACTCTTTCGCGCGCCCGCTCCCTTGCAACCCCTTGCAACGCGCAAGGTCGGCACAAAGGCAACTCCGGAATTGTGGCAAACGATCCGCGCGCGACAGCTAATTTTCGCCGGTGTGGTGCGAGGGCCGGGCTTTAACCTAATTGGTAGTCACCACCGACTCGGCTATGGGTTGAGCGGGTGTTTGAGGAAGTGGCTGCCAAGGAGGTGTCCATGGCCGATCCCGCACGCCGCGCCAAGCTGCTGCGCGAGCTCGAGCAGGAGTTCATTCCCGATTACGACGCGACCAACATGCCCTCCGCCGACAAACGCACTGCCTACGCGCTCGAACACATCGCCTTCCGCGTTGCACGAATCGAGCAAAGCCTGTCCCGCATCGCAGCGGCTATCGAGTCCGTGTTGACCAAGGAATAGATGAATGTGGTGCGCTGTGCCCGGCGACCATCACTTCATTGCCGATGCCCGGCGAACGTGCTTTCGAACGGCCTATAGGCTTCCTTGGCAAGGTCGACATAGAGTTCGCCGAGCTTGGCCGCCTCGGCGACAAAGCCCTCGTATGAGGACTTCAAGTATTCGGTCTGCACCTCCATCGCCTTTTCTAGGCTTTTCGCGCCCATGAGCTTTTCCCAGGCGGCAGCAGACGATTCGGCTGTTTTCTTCGAATAGTCCACGACCTCGACCGCGATCGCCTGCGCGCCTTTGCTCCAAGCGCCAAATGAGGTCAGCGCCATATCCATGTTGTTTTTGCCCAAATTCTGCATCTCCTCGCCGGTCATGATGAACCTTCCCGCGGATCGCGCTTCGTCTAATCTGGCCAATTGGCACGCAAGCCCCATTGCCTTGAAAAGGCCTTCTGGGGCGTCAAAGATATTATAGTGCAGTGCACAAAAAATGCAACGGGTCGCGCAATGCACGGTCCGGCTGCACGCGGACTTAACCCTTTGGCAAGGGCGTTCGCCTAGCGTGCTTGACCGTGTTGTCTGGGTGACGGCCGGACTTCAAATCGGGGGTGTCGCTTTTCTCCAGAGTGCGTTGTGACCGGCTGCCGTCGGTTGCGTCGCGCGAGGGCGCACTGTCCGAAGGAGCAAAAGGGTGGGCCCCGAAAGGGGCTCTGTGCGCGTTCAGGGACGGGGTGCGGAATGGGTTGGGCGAGGATCGAGGCCCGGCGCGGGCTTCGCAATTGCGTACTAGTTCTTACTGCGGCCTTTGCGGCTCTCTCCTTCACCACCGGTGCAGCGGACGCGCGGCATCATCACCGTGGACATGTCCATTCGGCACGCCGCGAGCGGGGCGGTCGACACTCCGCTCACGCGGGTTACTCGCCGCCTACCGCCTCGATCGTCGTCGACGGAAATACCGGCGCGGTACTCGAAGAGTCCAACCCGGACGCTCTGCGGCATCCAGCCTCGCTTACCAAGGTCATGACGCTTTACTTGCTGTTCGAGCGATTGGATGCCGGCAAGATCAAGCTGGATACGCCGTTGATGGTTTCCGCGCACGCTGCCGCACAGGCGCCGACAAAACTGGGGCTCAAGCCCGGCCAAACAATTTCGGTCGAGAACGCGATCAAGGGCATCGTCACGCGATCGGCCAACGACGCTGCCGTTGTGATCGCCGAGAACCTTGGCGGCAGCGAGCAGGCCTTCGCCAAGCTGATGACGCAAAAGGCTCGCGCTTTGGGCATGAGCCATACGACCTACGTGAACGCATCCGGCCTGCCCGATGACGGGCAGATTACCACTGCTCGCGACCTGGCGTTGCTCGGGCGCGTGATCCAGGAACGCTTCCCGCGCTATTATCGATTCTTTTCCACCACGTCGTTCGTCTTCCGCGGCCAGACGATCCGCGGCCACGATCACTTGCTCGGGTCAGTGCCAGGAGTGGACGGCATCAAGACCGGGTTCACCGACGGGTCCGGCTTCAATCTTCTCACCTCGGTTCATCGCGACGGCCGATATCTCGTCGGCGTCGTGCTTGGCGGGCGATCGGCGGCAGAGCGTGACGCCCACATGCGCGCTTTGATCGCGGCCAACATCAGGCTCGCTTCAACGCGGCGCAGCGCCCCAGTCATGGCCGAACGGACGGCGCCAAAACCCGAACCGCAAATCGGGTTCGCTAAGGTATTGACGCAGGAATTCGCCGAGGAAAAGCCGCCGGCACGGCCGAATCCGACGCAAGCCACCGGCGCAGCCCCGGTCATCGGCTCGAACGACCCGATCCGACCTGTCATCGTGAGGACGATACCCTATCACACCGTAACGGTGAGCTCCCCATCGATGAAGCCGATGCCGGTGTTGGTGCCAGTCACAACGCCCGCGCATCCCTACGCCGCACCCTCGGCACAAACACCGGCCCCTGCGCTCCCGGTCGAAACGCCGCCCACAATCGTCGCCTCTGCAGCGCAGGCGCCGATAGTCAATCGGCCGAACGCTGCGCAGAGCGATCCAGTCGCAGCCCCCAAACCGGCAACCTATAAATTGGCATCGGCGAATTCGATCCCCGGGCCAGCGCCTCATGCGCATCACGGATGGGTCATCCAGATCGGAGCCTACGGCGGCGAGGATGAGGCGCGCCAGCATTTGAACGAAGCGCAACAGAAGCTGCACGCGATGCTCGCCGCGGCGGACCCGTTCACCGAACGCGTCCAGAAGGGCGATACGACTTTCTACCGCGCGCGCTTCGCCGGCTTCGACAAGTCGACCGCTGAAGCCGCCTGTCAGCAGCTCAAGCGCAGCGACTTCGCCTGCATGGCGCTAAAGGACTAAAATTGCGGCCCTGCCCTTTCCGGTTTTTTCGGAAAGTAACGAGTAACAAGGATGCGGGCTTGGTGGGAACGTCATCGCTGAAACGGACGGGAAGCTGCGTGAGATGCAGTTTGGGAAATCTCAGCGATGGCGGCGAAGCAGTACGTCCTTGGCCTCATTGACGCGGGCCGCAAGATACGTCGACCCCCCTTGGTCGGGATGCAATTTCTTCATCAGGGACCGATGGGCGCGCGAGATCTCGTCCGCCCCAGCGCCGGCCTGGATGCCAAGGATCTGATAAGCCTCCTCTTCAGTCATTTTGCCGTCGCGCGCCGGCCGGCCGTTCCCCGCTGCCGCATCGTATTGCGCGTGCTCACGCCAGCCGGGCTGCCGGCGATCAAGATACGCTGCGAGTAGATCGCGACTGTCGCGGTCCATGCCGCCGAGGAGATCGATCAGCGTCGCCGGGTCGAGCGCGTCGAGCGAAGCCCCCTGGTGCGCGCCGGCGAGAATGCGGCCGTTCATAGTGCCGCTGTCGTGGTCCAGCGCCATCTCGAGGAAGGTGGTCCGCACGCGCGACACCTGACCCGGGCTTTTCTGCGTGCGCCCGCCAAAGCTTGCCGGCCATAACCGGACCCAGCCCAGCGTGCCGAGGCCGATGACACCGACGGTCACGGCGGGGCCAATCTCCCCGCGAAACAACAGAAAGGCGGCAAACAGCAGCGCAGCGCCGCCGCCCAGCCTGCGCAAAAGCCTTGCCGCCTGCTTTGGATCGGCCTTGGAGAACGAATTGGCAGCCCAGAGCAAAAGGACAAGAACGACGACGCCGAGGAGAAAGGGCATGAGTGTATCTACTTGAGCTGCTCGATCAGCCTGACCGCTCCGGAACTCCGCCGCGCTTTGAGATCGGCGAGCGCCTTCATGCCGCCCGCGGCATAAGCGGCCGCCGCGCGCAAAAGTTCGGCCAGTTCGTGCGCTGCGCCCGGAGCGAAGCGGCAATAGGCGCCGCGGGTGAGCCGGGCAATCTCGCGAAAGGCTTGCTCGCAGACCCCATCATAGCCCTCCTGGAACATGAAGGCCGGGACGTTGCGCAAACCAAGCTCGCCGGCGCCGGCGCAAAGATCGTCGAGCTCTTCCTCCATTGCATCGCCGACGAAGGCAAGTGCCGCGACCTTGGCGTTGTCATTCTCGCGCCGCGCATGCGCCAGCACTTTGCCGATCTGGGTGTGGCCGCCGCGGCAATCGATACCGGACATCAGGGTGCCGAGACGCCGCGTCTCCGAGACCCACGGCGAAGCCCGGCACTCCGCCAGCCCCCGGTAATAGACCAATTGGATTGCCAGACTGCCGATTGCGGCGGCCTCGCGGAACATGTCGGCTTGCAGCCGGCAAGCTTGGTCCCAGGTCGGCTGCCGGCTCATCGTCGCGTCGAGCGCGAAGATTAAGCGGCCGCACGCGGCCGCGGGAGCAAGCGCGGTGACGCGGCTGAGAAAAGCATCGATCTGCGCACGCGAAGCCGCCGCCGGCGCCCGTTGGTCCGTCTGTCCGGTCGGAGCCGGTGCGCGGTCAGTTGGAGCTTTGCTCATAGGGAGCTTCTTTGCGGCGGCCGAAATCTCGGCATAAAGTGGCTCTCGAAGCCGCCCTGTGCAATGCCAGCGCAGGCACTCCCATTAACGGCTCAATCGGCGAGAATGCCGTGAGTTTCGAGCGGCTTATCCGCCGTGGCGACCCATTCCGCCCGCGCCGCTGCGCGGCGCTTGCCGCGGGCATCGACCGGCAGCTTCAGCGCCTCGACCAATGTCTTGACCTCGTCGCGCGCGGTGACGTGCGAGAGGTTCGGCCGCTGCCCCAGTGTGTCTTCGTTGAGTTCGTCGAGCGCCGTCAGTCCGCGCGGGAAAAACTCGCGGTAGATCACGCGCTCGGAAAATCCGTCGGCGGAGCGGAAGCCGAGCTGCCTGCCCAGTTCGTTGACGCCTTCGCCCACCAGCCGCTTGTTGCGCGAGCCGAGCGCCGAGACGCGATTGCGCAGGACAACCCAGTCGATCAGGCCGCCATCGACCAAGCGCCGCTGCCGGCGCGCCTCGCGCACCATCTCGGCATAATGGCTCACTCCGGTGACTTCGAAGGTCGTCGGATCGACCGTGCCGAGCACGTCGAAATCGAGGAAACTATCATTCAGTGGCGTGATCAGCGTGTCCGCCATCGAATGGGCAAGCCGCATCAGATAGGAATCGCTGCCAGGCGTATCGATGACGACGAAATCGTGGGTATTCTCCACTTCGCTGACCGCTTCGGCAAAGACGGAGAACTCCTGCGCCTCGATTTCGTCGACTCGCAACCCCGCACCACGCGCGACACAATAATGCTGAGGTACGTCAAGCTTGATGCGGGCGCGTTCGGCCCAATTGAGCCGGTTCTCGACGTAATGGGTAAAACTGCGTTGGCGCGAATCGAGATCGACGGTCGCGACGCGCTGGCCGGCTTGAAGCAGCGCGACGGCGACGTGCATCGCCGTTGTCGACTTTCCGGACCCGCCTTTTTCGTTGCCGAGGACGATGACGTGGGCCGAATCGGGCTTGCCGACATCCACCTGCATCAACATGGGACGCGATCCCTGCGCGGCAACCGTTCTCAGGCTTGCAACGCCGATGGTCAAGATACAGCATTAGATCGGATAAGTTAATCATTAACCACGCAGCGCAACCAAGAAAGCGCGCACTGTGTTCGCGCGGCAACGCTGAAACACCAACGCATGGCATCAAAACCAAAAAAGTTAATCGGCTCGCACCGTCGCCCACGCGTCGTCCGCAAATTGCCGGAGCTTAGACGCGTGGTTGCCGAATTGCGCGTGCAGCGGACAACAAGAAAGACAACGAAGAAAACGATTGCCCTCGTGCCGACCATGGGGGCGCTGCACGAAGGCCACGCCTCCCTCATCCGCCTGGCGCGGCGCCGCGCCGATCGCGTCATCGTCTCGATTTTCGTCAATCCGGCACAGTTCGCGCCGAACGAGGATTTTCGCCTCTATCCTCGCACTTTCGCCGCCGACCTTGCCGCGCTGGCTGCGCTCAACGTCGACCTCGTCTGGGCGCCGGCGGTCGAGACAATGTATCCCGGCGATTTCGCCACCAAGATCGTGCCGGAAGGGCCGGCGCAGGCCGGCCTCGAGGACGCCTTCCGCCCGCACTTTTTTGCCGGCGTGGCAACGGTCGTGGCGAAGCTCCTTATCCAATGCGCGCCGGATATCGCCGTGTTCGGCGAGAAGGACTATCAGCAGCTCAAGGTCATCGCCCGACTGGCCCGCGATCTCGACCTGAAGAGCCGCATCGTCGGCGCTCCGATCGTGCGCGAGCGCGACGGCCTCGCCCGCTCCTCGCGCAACGTCTACTTGTCGCCGCGCGAGCGCGCGGCGGCGCCTGCTCTCTGCCGGGTGCTCAAGGAGTGTGCAGCCAAGATTGCCGCCGGCCAGCCGATCAACGACGTCCTTGCCGAAGGTCGCGAAGCGATCGCCGACGCCGGCTTTGCCCTCGACTATCTCGAAGCGCGGCACGCCGACACCTTGGCGCCTGCCGCCTCAACCATGGACGGGCCGATCCGCCTCCTCGTCGCCGCGCGCATCGGCAATACGCGGCTGATCGATAATGTGGGGGTGTAGTCATCCGGGCCGAAGTCACGCCGGTTCGAGATGCGGAATCTGCGGTCGTTCGCCCGCTGCCTTGCCGCTGATCGGCGGCTTCGGCAGGCTCGCGGTGCCGGCCTCCATGATGAAATCGTGCGTCAGCGAATACCACGGCGCGCCGGTTTCGCCCGCCGGGGTCGGCTCGGCAGCGCCATGCTTGACGTATTTGCCGATCAGGTGCCGCGTGACGCCGAACTGCGCATCGGTCTCGAGGTTGGGGTCTTCCGGATCGTAAAGCTGCGAGATCAGCGTCTTAAAGCCAGGTTTGTAAACCAGGAAATGAAGATGCGCCGGCCGCATGTTGTGCCGCCCGGCGGCGCGCAGCAACTCGCCGACCGGACCGTCGATCGGGATCGGATAGCCGGCCGGCTTCACGCTGCGAAAGCTGATGCGACCATCCTTGTCGGTTAAGAACTTGCCACGCAGGTTCATGTCGGCCTGCGCCGGATCCTGGTTCTCGTAAAAGCCCTCGGGCGAGGACTGCCAGATGTCGACCTCGGCGCCGGCCACCGGCTTGCCGCCGGCGTCGCGGAACGTCGCGTCGACGAACAGGGCGGGACCCGGCGTTGGCGAGCGGACGATCGAGCCGCCATTCGGCGTCGCGGGCGAATGCATGCGCCAGAACGGGCCGAGCGTGTTCGCGTCGGTCTCGGTCTGGCCGCTGTCGCCGTTGTTGAGGAGACAAATCAGTGGCGACAGTCCAAGCGAGCCCGCCATCAGCACGGCCTCGTTATGATTCTCGTTGGAGCTCTGGCCAATCGCCACGAGGTAACCCATCGCGGTATGGAACTCCTGCTCGGTCAGCCTCACCTCGCGGGCGAATTCATGGAGGTGGCGGATCAGGGCGGACAGGATTTCCCGCACACGCGGATTTTTGGTGCGCGCATAGGCACCAAGCACCGCTTTGGTGACGTCCTTTTCGTTTTCGATAATCATGCTCTCGCTCCGCAATGCACCGGGATGCAGCCGCGGACATCCCATTGCGCGATTTTACGCGATCGTGCGGAGTGACGCCATGCAGCAGCCGCAAGTCAGGCTGCTACATGAGGCCGAGTTCGCGCAGTTCGCGGCGCATCTTTTCCGGCATGGCGGCAGCGCCGGGCGCGGCCTTTTCGAGATCGCGCGGCGCGTCTGCGGCTTGCAGATAGCGCCAGCCCTGGAAGGCGCGATACGGTCGCGGCGTCACCAGCACGACCTTCGGATCGAGCACCAGCCCGCAGCGGCCGACCCCATCCTTGTCGCGGAACGGGCGAACGGCGCGAATGCGCTGGCGGCACATGACCTCGCCGCGGATCACCCAAAAGAGCGAGCCGCCGTCGATCAGTTCGTCGGCACGTTTGGGCACCATGCGGGTGCGGTGGATGTGCTCAGGCTTCTCGCCGCGTTTGCGCTTGTCCTTGAGCTTTTGCTTGATCCAGTCTTCGAGGTCGCGGACCGAATCGCAGCCGACGCATAGCTTGATGAGATGAAGAGGCATGATCCTACATTATCGCTTTCCGGCCGGGTCAATCACCATGATAGCAGCGCCTTCCATAACTTGAGCGCCGGCCGCGACCGCAATCTGCCGCACGACACCGGCAAACGGCGCGCTGAGCGTATGCTCCATCTTCATTGCCTCGATTACGGTAAGCCGTTGGCCGCCGGCTACGCTATCGCCCACATGGACGAAGAGCTCCAACACCTTGCCGTGCATCGGCGCCTTGACGATGCCATCGCTGCCATCGGCAGTCGTGCTTGCCTCAGCAAAGTCGGCAATCCGCACCCGCGTCTGCCGACCATGGCGCAGCACGAAGACCTCATCTCCGGCCGCGAAGGCCTCGGCATCCGGCACCGGCGGCGTGCCGTCGATGAGGACGTTCGGACCGGCCTTGCCGTAGGTGACCTTGGCCTCGGCACCCTCGCCGTCGATGACAATCGGGAGGTCGATGGTTCGCGCGGGGCCGAGCTGAAAGCCGTCACGCGCAGCCCACGGCGAGGACGGCTCGACATTGTCGTCATCGGGGGCCTCATCGAAGGAGGACGCTGCAAGCAACCGCTCCACCCCAAACGCCGCTGCGGCCCGGTCGGGCCCCTGCCCGACTGCTCCAAGCAGCACGAGAGAGCGGTCAATGAATTCGGTGTCGATCTGTCCGCGCCGGAAATCCTCCCTCCGGCACAGCGCGGCGAGCAGCGCCACGTTGCTGCGCGGACCGACGATGAGCGTGCGATCGAGCGCATCCGTCAGCCGATCGAGCGTGGCCTCGCGTGTGGCCGCGTGCGCGATCAGCTTGGCAATCATCGCATCGTAGTAAGGAGTGACCTCCCCGCCCGCGTCGACCCCGCTGTCCACCCGAATATCGGGCGGCAATCGCAGCGCCACGATCGTTCCGGTCGACGGCAGGAAATCGTTCGCCGGATCCTCGGCGTAGACGCGCGCCTCTATCGCGTGGCCATCGAAGCGGATTTGCCCTTGCGCGAGCGGCAGTTTCTCTCCCGCGGCGACGCGAAATTGCCACTCGACCAAATCGAGACCAGTAACGGCCTCGGTCACCGGATGCTCGACCTGCAGCCGCGTGTTCATCTCGATGAACCAGAAACCATCCGGCCGCAGACCCTTGCTCCCATCGGCAATGAACTCGACGGTGCCGGCGCCGGCATAGGCGACGGCCTTGGCTGCCGCCACGGCTGCGGCGCCCATTTGCGCGCGCAGTTCCGCGCTCATGCCAGGCGCCGGCGCTTCCTCGATCACCTTCTGGTGCCGTCGCTGCAGCGAGCAATCGCGTTCGCCGAGATGAATAGCGTTGCCGCGGCTGTCGGCGAACACCTGAAATTCGACATGCCGGGGCGAGGCGATGCATTTCTCGATCAGCACGCGGCTTGAGCCGAACGCCGCCGCGCACTCGCGGACCGCGGATTCGAACGCCGCATCGAATTCGGCATGCCGGTCGACGCGGCGCAACCCGCGCCCGCCGCCGCCCGCCGCCGGTTTGATCAGCACCGGATAGCCGATTTCGTAGGCCTTCTCCTTGAGGAATTTTGGCTCCTGACGTTCGCCGTGATAGCCGGGCACGATCGGCACGCCGGCCTGCTCCATCAAGCTCTTAGCGCGATCCTTAAGGCCCATGGCGCGGATGGCTTGCGGAGACGGCCCGACAAAGACCAATCCGGCTTGCGCGCAGGCCTCGGCGAACTCGGCATTCTCGGCCAGAAATCCATAACCGGGATGCACACATTCGGCGTGAGCGAGCTTCGCGGCCTCGATAATCCGGCCGATCGACAGATAGCTCTCGCGCGGCTCCGCCGGCCCCAACAGATAGGCCTCGTCGCACGAACGGACATGAAGCGCCCGCACATCCGCAGCCGAGTAGACCGCAATGGTGCGCATCCCCATGCGTTTGGCGGTGCGGGCAATGCGACAGGCAATTTCACCGCGATTGGCAATGAGGACGGATCCGAACATGGGCTTATTCAGAACCGGGCTTCGGCATTTGCTGCGAATGTTCCACTCGCGTCAGCGGTAGGACTTTCACTGCGCCGCCGGCGCCGGAGCGGGCGTCCAGACCGGGTCGGTTTGCGCCGTGCTTGCACGTTTATGCGCGGGTTCCGCATCGACAGGTGCTTTCGGTTCCGGATTCATGATGCTGATCGGAGGAATGGATGCCGCGGAAGGAAAGTCGACATTGACCGAGACCTTGCGCTTCTCTGCTGCGCCGGGAGGCAGGGCGCCGGTCGCATCCGCGACTGGCCCGTCGGGCGACCTCGCCCATAGGTCGCGGTAACGGTCGAGATAATGGCGCAACGTCTGCGCGATGATATTCGTGCGCACGTGGCTCGGATCGGGCAGCAGGGCCAGCGCCGGACAATTCTCGCTTGTGCAGTTGTCGCGCGCGACCAAAACGTGGGCGAGAAAGCCGAACGGATCGGCCTGCAGCGCGTGTCGCAACGGCAGCAGCGCGTCGTCGATGCGTGATCCACCACGCTTGGCAAAGTCCGTCATGTCGGACAACAGGACAAACTGTGCAGCCACGTACGAAATCGCCGCCGCGACACTCGCCGGCGAGGCAAAAATTGCACCTTCACACGCGGCCTGCACGGTGTCGCCTGCTATTGCGTCGAGGCAAGCGAGCGGCGACCCAGGCACAAGCGACTGCGCCGTCAATTGCGCGGCGCGCAATTTGAGCGCACTCAGCTCGGCGTTTTGATCCCGCAGGGTCGCGCTAGCCAAAAAAGCCCAGACCAGAGACCCGCTCAACGCCCCGCCCAGAAGAATCAAGACAATACGCCCGCTCGCAGCCGCGAATTCCTCATGCGAGGGACGTAGAGCCAGCGCGCAGATGACGACGACAAGCAGGGCCGCCGAGGCGGCCGCAATCCACAGCGGAGACCAAGCCACAATCTGCGGATCGACGCGCAGCATCAACGCATCCTGACTGACGAACGGGAAGCGACCTCACGCAATGCCAATGAAGGCACAAAGAGTATGCGAGAGTATGGCGCACCAGCGGCGCGGGCGCCAGTACGGGCGCTACGTGAATGGAAGCCTCTGAGTTCGACCGAGTCCGCCACGAAAAGGTGCGAGCTTCGACGAACGTGCCCGCCCGCACTCAGCTTTCGAGTTCGAGCTGGCTTTCTTTGGCTACGCGCTCGAACGCCTCGCCCGCGTGCTTGATCCGGTATTGATAATCGTCGCCGTCGGACGGCAGCAACCGGACGACCTTGTAGCTCCCGCTGGCTCCGGGGCGGCTGATCGGGCTCGATGTATAGAACACAGTCTGGCCCACGTGGAACTTGTGTGCCCGCAACGCCGAACCGATCGCCGCCACCGCGCTGACGTTCAACTTGCCGACGTTCAGGTGGCTCGCGCTCGATTGGCTAACGCTGACTTGAGTGACGTTGATCGTGGCGATCTTTCGGCCGTTGCTTTGTTCGACTTTTCTTGCGGTCGGGCGCGCACTGGCTTTGCGCGGCAAAGGCTTACGCGCTCCCGTACTGCGGCTTGGCTTGGCCGGCCGCTTTTTTGTCGCTGAATGTTTGTTCATAACGAAACTATAGCACTCTATCTGATAGCCGAGCAAAAATATAATGCGGCAGAACGGCCTTTACGACGGGCTCTTGGCTCCGTGGTTTACCGGACAGATAGTTGTTATTAATCAGACAGTTATATAAAGTATTTTACAGTGTAAGCGAAATGCCACGCCGTTATGCTTTTCGCTCCTAGCCACCATTAGCGTTTGCCTGCCGTTGCCAGCGGCCGTTTTCGTCCGTACGCCAGTAGGTGACCTCAAAGCCGTCCGTTTTTGCCTTGCTCCAGCGGGCTCGCGCCGCTTCGACTGCCTCGGGGTCATCGCCGTCGAAGACGAGAACGATACGCTGGTAAGCCGAGGCGTCGGCGGGCATTGCAGCGCTCTCGAGCAGAAAGCGGATGGTGGCGCCATTGGGATTGTCTTCGTTCACCGTGAGCAGCACAGGCTGCTCGGCAGCCGCCGTGTCGCGCCAGGTGCCGTGCGGCAGAAAGGCATCATCGCGCCACGTCCATAAGTGAGCGTCCAGCGCTTCGATGCGCTCCTCCGAGGAGGCCTGCACAACGACGCGCCAGCCGCGCTCTAGCGACCTTGAAATGAGCGGCGGCAACACCTGCTCCGGAGTCTGGCCTTTGAGATGATAGAAGAGGATTTCGGTCATCGCCCCCGTTACCGCTCGTAATGATCGGCGACCAGCCGGTCGAGCAGCCGCACGCCCCAGCCCGAACTCCAGCTCCTATTGATATCGGTCTGTGGCGAGCCGAGCGCAGTGCCAGCGATGTCGAGATGCGCCCATGGCGTTTTGTCGACGAAGCGCTGGAGCAACTGCGCCGCCGTAATGGAGCCGGCCCAGCGCCCGCCGGTGTTTTTCATATCGGCGAATTTCGAATCGATCAGCTTGTCGTATTCGGGCCCGAGCGGCATGCGCCAGACCCGCTCTCCGGTGGCTTCCCCGGCATTGGTCAGCCGCTCGACAAGCTTGTCGTTGTTGGCGAATAGCCCGGCATATTCTTGTCCGAGCGCGACGATGATGGCGCCGGTCAGTGTCGCCAGGTTGATCATGAACTTCGGTTTGAACCGCTTGTTGACGTAATGCAGCACGTCGGCGAGCACGAGGCGGCCTTCAGCGTCGGTATTGATGATTTCAATGGTCTGTCCCGACATCGTCTTGACGATGTCGCCCGGCCGCTGCGCCTTGCCGTCGGGCATATTCTCCACAAGGCCGATGGCGCCCACCGCGTTGACCTTGGCTTTGCGCGCGGCGAGCGCATGCATAAGGCCGACAACACAAGCGGCACCCGCCATGTCGCCCTTCATGTCCTCCATGCCCTGCGCCGGTTTGATCGAAATGCCGCCGGTATCGAAGCAAACGCCCTTGCCGAGGAAGGCAACCGGATCGGCGCCGCGTTTGCCGCCGTTCCAGCGCATGACGACGAGCCGGGAATCGTGCGCCGAGCCCTGTCCGACGCCAAGCAGCGCTCCCATGCCCAGCTTGCGCATCGCCGCCACATCGAGCACCTCGACGCCAACGCCGACTTTGGCCAAGCCCGAGGCCCGGCGGGCAAACTCGCCGGGGTAAAGCACGTTCGCCGGCTCATTGATGAGATCGCGCGCCATAACAACGCCGTCGGCGATTGCTGCTGCGCGCCCCCAGGCTTTCTCGGTGGCGGCGGGATTGGCGCAGGCCACATTGATTTCGACTTTGTCGGCGCGCTCCTCGCCTTCCTTGCGCTTGGTCTTGTACCGATTGAACGAATAGGCGCGCAGACGAACGCCAAGAGCCAAATCGGCAACCTGATCGGGTTTGAGCGCGCCTGGGCCGAATTCCGCAAAGATTGTCGCTTCGGCCGCCGCGGCGGGAACCTTCCCCATACTGACGCCGCCGAGCTTGACCATATCGCGGGACTTAAGGTCGCTCTCCTTGCCAGTCCCGATCACGACCAATCGGGGCACATCCAGACCTTGCGGGGCGACCATGTCGAGCGTCGATCCGTTCTTCCCCGTAAAGCGGTCCGCCGCCGCCGCACGGCGCACTGCCTGTTCGGCCGGCAACAGCGCCTTTTTGGTCGCCGGACCAAATTTTAGATTCTCGCTGCAGAACGTAACGAGAACGCCACGTAGACGGGTGAAGGAAGTGAAGCCGAGCTTAAGAACATCGGGCATTTTGGGTCCTGTGCGGCAGTCCGGGCCTGCTCATTACTGTTCGCAGCCGACTTATGAACCGCAGTGATCGATAATGCCAAGTGGCCTTTGCCCGCCACATGCCGCGGCCATTGGAGCGGGCCCGTGCGATTTGTGGCAACGAGATTGCCTTGGCGAGGCCATTTTGTGAAAGCACTACGCGGCCCGCCTTGGTTAAATCGGCCTCATAGCGAGGCAGCGACGGCCGGTTCAGCCGCGCGATGGGCCGGCGGCGGAGAGAGGGCAGCCGGTGGGATCGATCAGCCGGTACATATTTCGCACCACGATGGGCGCTTTCCTGATCACGCTGGTGACGCTGACCGTGGTGATCTGGTTCACCCAGGCGATCCGCGACTTCGACCTGATCACGAGCGAGCGGCAAACGCTTTTCGTCTTCATCGGCATTACCGGAATGATCGTGCCGCTGCTGGTCATGATTATCGCACCGATCGCGCTGATGATTGCCGCAGCCCACGTGCTCAATCGGCTAGGGGCCGACTCCGAAATCATCGTCATGAATGCCGCCGGCGTGTCGCCATGGCGTTTGTTGTGGCCGTTCCTCGCTGCGGCAGTGTTGGTCTCGCTACTGGTTTCGGCCATTGCGGCCTACATCTCGCCCCGCGCGCTGCGCGAATTGAGCGATTGGTCGGAGCAGGTGCGCGCCGACATTCTCACCAACATCGTGCAGCCAGGCCGCTTCACCAGCGTGAGCGGTAACCTCACTTTCCACATCGCAGACCGGCGCCCGAACGGCCTGCTGGTCGGCATACTCGTCGACGATCGGCACGACCCCAATGAAAAGTCCACCTACCTCGCCGAGCAGGGCGAAATCGTGAAGAACGACAAAGGCTCGTTTCTCGTTCTTGAGCATGGCAGCATTCAGCGGCTCGAAGCCGGCCACGTCGACCCGCGAATTGTGACTTTCGACCGCTATGCTTTCGATCTGTCGAAATTCGGCGCCGGACCGCAGAACGCAAACTACACCGTACGGGAGAAATACATCTGGGACCTGATGTGGCCGCGGCCCGGCGATGCGCTCTACGCCGCCCAGCCGGACCAGTACCGCTCCGAACTGTACGATCGATTGGCAACTCCGCTCTACCCGCTGGCGTTCGTGATCCTGACCTACATGTTTCTGGGGCCGCCCCAAACCACGCGGCAGAGCCGGACGCTGGCGATGCTCGGCTTGATCGTTTCGGCCACGGCGCTGCGTCTCATCGGCTTTGCCAGCGTAATCATCGGTGTGCGCGTCCCCAGCATCCTCGCGGTGCAATTTATCGCGCTTGCCGCCACGATCACCTTCGGATTGCTGCAGATTTCGCGCGGCAGAACAGTTGAACACACTACATTCATGACCAGGATCGTCAGCATCATCGGCGAGAAGGTCGCGCAAGCGACGGCGAATTGAGGCAGGGCGCGATGATAACCGGCACGCTGCCCCGCTATTTCGCGACGCGCTTTTTAAGCTCGGTGCTCGGCACTTTTGTCGGTGTGGTCGTGCTCGCCGGAATGATCGACTATTTCGAATTGATGCGCCGCGGCGCCGATTGGCCGAAGGCGACGGCGTGGATACTGGCCGAGATTTCCCTGTTCCGGATTCCGCAGCTTACCGAACACATTATGCCGTTTGCCGTGTTGGTAGGCACGATGTCGTGTTATTTGACGCTGTCGCGCCGCCTCGAACTGGTGATTGCGCGTTCGGCAGGCATGTCGGCCTGGCAATTCGTGGCGCCGGCGCTGATCGTGGCGTTTCTGTTCGGCACGTTTGCCACGATCGCCTACAATCCGATTGCCGCGCTGCTGCATGAGCGTTCCAAGCGTCTCGAGCAGGAGATGTTGAACGAGACGCCTTCGGCGCTGCAAGCGAGCAGCACCGGCTTCTGGGTACGGCAGAAGAGTCCCGATGGGGCAGCCATCCTCAACGCGCAGTCGAGCCGCGAACAGGGCTCCAGCCTCGGCGGCGTCACCGTGTACACTCTCGACCGAGGTGGACGCTTCCAGCAGCGGATCGAGGCAAAAACCGCCGAGCTAAAGCAAGGCTATTGGCAGCTTGACGACGCGCGCATTTACTCGACTACTACGCCGCCGCAGATCGAGGATACCTACCGGCTACCCACCAATCTGACCCTTGCGCAGGTGCGCGAAAGCTTTGCTACGCCGGAAACCGTGCCGTTCTGGGACCTTCCCAGCTATATCGAATTGGCGGACAAGGCGGGCCTCGCCGCCGCCGGCTATCGGCTGCAATACAATGAGCTGATTGCCCGACCGTTCCTGCTCTGCGCCATGGTTTTGCTCGCCGCTGCCGTAAGCCTGCGGTTCTTTCGTTTCGGCGGCGTGCAGAAGATGATTTTGAGCGGCATTAGCGCCGGATTTCTGCTATTCGTCCTGCAGAAGGTCACCGAGGATATGAGCAAATCCGAACTGATGGCGCCGTTCGTGGCAGCCTGGATTCCGGTCCTGGTCGGCGGTCTCATCGGTTTCGTCGCATTACTTTACCAGGAAGACGGATAACGACGACAAAGGCCGTGCGGCTGGGTTGGCGATTAAGGCTCTCCATGCGGCGGACGAGCTGGTAAAGACAGGGCGGCTGCTTGCGCAACCGCTTGCGGCATGTCCTAAATTTTGCCGCGAGATTGGAGTATTGTTCACGAACGTTTGAGGACTAGTGGGACGGCATTCGGCGCGAGCCGATAGGTGAGGAGAGAAAGGAAGCGATGCGGCAGACCTGGATCGCCAACCGTCAGCTGAATTTCACTATGGGGATACTCGCCGCAGTGATGCTGCTTGCCGGCGCTTCGATCGCCCGCTCGCAGGAGGTTGTCGCCCTGGTGGACGGCATGCCCATCACGGAACTCGACATCACACAGCGTGCCAAACTTGAGCAGCTGAGCACGCAAAAGATGCCGTCGCGCCAGGACGTACTCAATACTCTCATCGATGAGACCTTGGAAGTGAAAGAGGCCAAGCGCTTCGAGATCGACGTTCCCGAGACCGAAGTTGAGAACTCGTACGCCGGCGTCGCTAAACACATGGGCATCGACACACAGAAGTTGACCGACATACTCGATCATGCCGGTTCGAGCGCTCAGAGTCTTAAAAGCCGGCTCAAGGCGCAACTGGCCTGGAACGCGTTGATCCGCGGACGCTATAAGGCCAGTTTGGAAATCCCCGACGTCGATGTGGACGCCCAGCTACATCTGCATCAGCCCGACCAAGACAACGTCGGCTATGAATACACGTTACGTCCGATAATTTTCATCGTGCAGCCGGGGTCGGCCGATTCGGCTTATGAGGTGCGCAAGCGCGAGGCCGATGCATTGCGGTCACGTTTTTCCAATTGCACAGAGGGCATTCCCTTCACGCGCGCACTGGACGAAGTCGCCGTCCGCGACCAGGTGATCAAATTCTCCGCCGATCTGCCGCAGCAATCGCGCCAAATCCTTGACGGGACGGAACTGGGCCACCTCACTCCGCCGGAGCGGACCTCCGAAGGCCTGCAAATGTTCGCCGTTTGCGCCAAGAAAATGACCAAGGACGATACGCCGGAGCAAAAGAAGATCCGCGACGAATTGTTCGAGAAGAAATTCGGCGCCAAGGCCGCAGCGTATCTGCAAAGGTTGCGGCGTGAGGCCATGATCGAATACAAAGAAGCCGATAAACGCTAAGCGGATAACAGCAACATCGTGCAACCGTTGGCATTGACGCTCGGCGAGCCGGCCGGGATCGGCCCCGATCTCGCGCTCGCCGTCTGGCATCGACGCGCCGAACTCGATGTTCCACCGTTCTATATGGTTGCTGATGCCGCCTTCCTCGGCCGGCGCGCCCGTCGACTCGGCCTCGACCTGCCAGTCACCACGGCGCCGCCGGATCGTGCCATGACGGTGTTTCCCGGCGCGCTGCCTGTCGTCGATATTGACATCAAGGTGACTGCAGAGCCGGGCCGGCCGGATCGTTCAAGCGCACCGGCAGCCATCGCCTCGATCAGGCGTGGCGTCGCCGACGTGCTGGCCGGTTCGGCCGCCGCGGTCGTGACCAATCCTGTGGCGAAAAACGTGCTCTATGAATCGGGGTTCGCCGAGCCGGGCCATACCGAGTTTTTGGCCAAGCTCGTGCAAGAAGCCACCGGGAGATCGCTACGCCCCGTCATGCTGCTGTGGTCGCCGGAACTCGCCGTCGTGCCGGTGACCATCCATTTGCCGCTGAAGGCGATATTCACAGCGCTTTCCGCCGAGCTCATCGTCGAAACCGGACGCATCGTGGCGCGGGATCTGCGCACGCGGTTTCGCATCGCCCGTCCGCGGCTCGCGATCACCGGACTTAACCCGCACGCCGGCGAAGAGGGTGCGCTCGGCGCGGAAGACAGGACCATCGTTGCGCCGGCCGTGGCGGCGCTTAACGCAGAGGGGATAGAGGCGCGCGGTCCGCTACCGGCCGACTCGCTCTTTCACGAACGGGCGCGCGCCAGCTACGACGTTGCTTTGTGCATGTATCACGACCAGGCATTGATCCCGATCAAGACGCTGGCATTCGATCACGCCGTCAACGTCACGCTCGGCCTGCCCTTCGTGCGTACCTCGCCCGACCACGGCACCGCCTTCGATATCGCCGGCACCGGCACCGCGGACGCCACAAGCCTCATCGCCGCATTGCGGTTGGCGGCACGGCTCGCCGCAGCCGACAGTCCGGCGCTGATGTCTGCATCGTGACGCAAGCGGCTGCCGCGCCGGACGGCCTGCCGCCGCTGCGCGATATCATTCGCCGCTACGGACTGGCCGCCAAAAAATCACTCGGGCAGAATTTTCTCCTCGACCTTAATCTTGCCGCCCGCATTGCACGCGCGGCCGGACCGCTTGACGGCGTGACTGTATTCGAGGTCGGCCCCGGACCGGGCGGCCTCACTCGCGCGCTGCTGACACTCGGCGCGACCCGGATTGTTGCGGTCGAGCGCGACGAGCGCGCGATCGCGGCTGTGGAAGAGGTCGCTTCGCATTATCCCGGCCGTCTCGACATCGTCGCAGCGGATGCACTGGCATTCGATCCACGGCCTCGTTTGCCGCGCGGTCCAGTGCGCATTGTCGCCAACCTGCCTTACAACATCGCCACTGCGCTGTTGGTGCGCTGGCTCGACATCGAGCCATGGCCTCCCTGGTACGACTGCGCCATCCTCATGTTTCAGCGCGAGGTCGCCCAACGCATCGTGGCGCAGCCTCGCTCGAAGAGCTACGGACGCCTGTCGGTTCTGGCGCAGTGGCGCTGCGAGACGCGCATCCTGTTCGATGTGAACGCTTCTGCCTTCGTGCCGCCGCCGAATGTCAAATCCTCGCTCGTGCGCCTTGTCCCGCGTCCCGAGCCGCTGCTCTGCGAGCGCACGCTGCTTGAGCGCGTGACCCGAGCGGCGTTCGGCCAGCGGCGCAAAATGCTGCGGCAAAGCCTGCGCGCACTCGGCGTCGATGTCGCGGCCCTGCTTACCACCACAAACCTTGATGCCACGGCGCGCGCCGAGGACCTCGCGGTCGGCGACTTTGTCGCGCTTGCCCGTGCCCTCGCCGATCGCCGCTCTTTGAGGCAAGATGCCGCGCAAGACCCAGAGTAGCTGAGCGGCAGCAACCGTCATGACCAGAATGCTTCGCCAATCGCTCCTCGCCTACGGGCAACCGCTGTGCGAGACCGTGATCGATCCGCCCACGCCGCGCGGTACCGAAGTGCTGGTGCGCGTCGAGCGCTGCGGCGTGTGCCATTCCGATCTGCATCTGCAGGACGGCTTTTTCGAACTCGGCAGCGAGAAGCGGCTCGATATCACCAAGGACCGTCCCCTGCCGTTTACGCTCGGACACGAGATCGCCGGCGTGATCGAGGCTGCGGGCGAGGAGACCGAAAGTGCCGATATCGGCCGCCGGGTAGCTGTCTATCCTTGGATCGGTTGCGGCACGTGCGCCGCTTGCCGCGCCGGCGAGGAAAATTTGTGCTCGGCCCACCGCCATCTCGGCATTGCGGTCGACGGCGGCTTTGCCACCCACGTGCTCATTCCCCATCCGCACTACCTGCTCGACTATGCACCGCTACCGCCTGGCTTTGCCGGGCCGCTGATGTGCTCGGGTCTCACCGCCTATTCGGCGCTTAAGCACCTCGGCGATCGAGGCGAGCGTGGACCGGCACTGCTGATCGGGCTCGGCGGCGTCGGCATGATGGGACTTGCGATCGCGCAGGCGCTATTCCGCACGCCACCGATCGTTGCCGACATCGACGCAGGCAAGCGCGAGGCTGCGCTCGCGGCTGGCGCTGCCGCAGCCTACGATCCCTCTGATCCGCAGGCACGCCGCGCCGTCATGGCCGCAACCGGCGGCTTGCTCGCGGTCTGCGACTTCGTCGGCTCCGACAAATCATTGCAATTCGCAACCGGCGTGCTGGCGCGCGGCGGCAAGGTCGTAGTGACCGGGCTTCTCGGCGGCACCTTCTCGATTGCCGCCGCGATGATTCCGATTAAGGCGATGACCATCGAGGGCACGCTTACCGGCACGCTCGCCGAGGCGGGCGAACTCCTTAATCTCGCTCGCGCGGGCAAGATTACGCCCATCCAAACGCATGAGCGCCCACTGAAGGACGCGCAATCGGCACTCGACGATCTGCGCGCCGGGCGGATCGTTGGACGCACGGTGCTGGCGACGTCCTAAAGATCCGCCTTCACAATTTCGCCCGCAACGCACGTACGAAGTCTGAGAGACCGATCTGCCGCTCGCGCTTGAGCCGTTCGGCGGCGAGAATCGCACGCAGTTCGGCAAAGGCTTCCGCCTTGTCGCGGTTGACGATGACGTAATCGTATTCCGGCCAGTGGCTCATTTCGCCCGCGGCTTTGGCCATGCGCGCGCCGATGATATCGTGGCTGTCCCGAGCGCGCCTCTTCAGCCGATGTTCCAGTTCCTTCACGCTGGGCGGCAAGATGAACACGCTGACAAGATCGTCGCGCGCTTTTTCGCGCAACTGCTGGGTACCCTGCCAGTCAATATCGAACAAGACGTCACGGCCGGCCGTCACGGCCTTTTCTACCGGCCGCCGCGGAGTGCCGTAGGAATGATCGAAAACCTCCGCCCATTCCAACAGCTCGCCCGCCTTCACCATCGCCGCAAAACGGACTGGATCGGTGAAATGATAGTCACGCCCATCAATCTCACCGCGCCGCTTCGGCCGGGTTGTGACCGATACCGAAAGCTCGACATCGCGATCGGATTTAAGCAGCATCCGCGACAGCGTGGTTTTGCCGGCGCCGGATGGTGAGGACAACACGAACATCAGCCCGCGGCGCGCGATCTTTTTGTGGTTGTTTCGTTTTTGCGCCGAGCGTGCCATCGCCTATTCCACGTTCTGCACTTGCTCGCGGAATTGCTCGACGGCGGCTTTGAGCTCCAGCCCGATATTGGTGAGCTCGACATCGTTGGCCTTGGCGCAAAGCGTGTTGGCTTCGCGGTTGAATTCCTGGGCGAGAAAATCGAGCCGGCGGCCGATGGGCCCGCCCTGCTGGATCAAAGCTTGCGCCTGCGCGACATGCGCGGCGAGCCGGTCGAGTTCCTCGCGCACATCGGCCTTGGCAGCGATCAGGATCGCTTCCTGATGCAGCCGGTCGGGATCGAAGCGATCGGACTGCGCCAACAGCGCGGCGACCTGCTCGGCAAGCCGGGCGCGTATCGCCTCGGGCCGACGGCCGGGAACAAGTTCGGCTCGCTCGGTCAACGCGGCGATCTCGCCGAGCCGCACCGCCAGCACCCGGGCAAGCGCCGCGCCCTCGTGGCAACGCATCTCGGCGAGCGCACCAATCGCCTCGGAGAAACCCGCCGTGACCGCGGCCTCGGCGACATGCCGCTCGTCCTCGCTCTCCGCCGCGTCGGCGATGTCGATAACGCCCTTAAGGCCGAGCAGGCCATCGAGCGTCGGCGGCGAGGCTTCGATCCGCCGCGACAACTGGCGCGCCGCCGCCAACACGGCTTCAAGCACCGCCGTATTGACGTGCACGACCGGAGACGCCCCGGTGCGCTCGATCGTCAAGCCCGCCTGGACCGACCCGCGCGTGAGCACCTCGGCGGCGCGCGAACGAACCGCCGCCTCGATGGCGTCCCAGCCCGGCGGCAGGCGCAGCCGCACATCGAGACCCTTGCCGTTGACCGATTTTATTTCCCAGGCCCAGGCGTAGGAGCCGCAGACACCCTGGCCGCGAGCAAATCCCGTCATGCTCGACAGCGCCATGGATTCCGGCCTCCGGCAGCGGTTCAAAAACGCGCCGAACTTAGCGACCGCGGATTGCGGTCACAAGTGCAATCACTCGGTGGGGTGAATACGACGGTTGCGTCTGCGCTTTGGCAAAGGATGCGCCGGCGGCGATGCCGCTGCTTGCGCCGGCGCAACGGATTGGGCGTCGGCGGGATTTTGATCCTTCTGTGCCGCCTCTATCTTCCGCAGTCGCAGGACGTTTTTCTGATGCTGCTCGTAGGTTTCCGCAAATGCGTGGCCGCCGGTGCCATCGGCTACGAAATAGAGGTCGCGGGTGCGCGCCGGATTTGCCGCCGCTTCGAGCGAGGCACGGCCCGGATTTGTAATCGGTCCCGGCGGCAGACCATCTATCTGATAGGTGTTGTACGGGGTCGGCTGATCAATCTCGCTCTTCATGATCGGGCGGCCGAGCGCGCCTTTTCCACCGACCAGGCCGTAGATGATGGTCGGATCCGACTGCAGCCGCATATTTTGTTTGAGCCTGTTGACAAACACAGCGGCGATGCGGGTGCGTTCGTCAGGTTTTCCGGTTTCCTTCTCTATCAGGGAAGCGAGGATGACAAGCTGCTCCGGCGTTTTGAGCGGCAGATCGGGGGCCCTGCGGGCCCAAATCTCCTTCACAAGATGCTGTTGCGCGTGCTGCATGTGCGCGATCAACTGCTCGCGTGTCTCGCCGCGCGTGAAACTGTACGTATCCGGCAACATGCTCCCCTCGGCAGGAACGTCGCCGATATTCCCGGTCAGCACGTCGTTATCCATCAACCGCGCGACGATCTGTTCGGATGTTAAACCCTCCGGGATGGTGATTTGATGAATCACCACCTTGCCCTCGCTCATGGCGGTAACCACGTCGCTAATGCTCGCGTGCGCCTTGAACTGGTACTCGCCTGCCTTGAGCCCCTCGCGCGCCTTGAGCACCAGCACTCCGCCGATGAAGACCCAAGGCTGATCAATCACTCCCTCGCGCGTAAGCAAATCGGCGATGTCGCGCAGCCCCGAGCCGCGCGGCACGTCGACAACACGGTCTTGCTGAAGTGGACCCGCGGCGTCGAACCGCTGCTTGCCGAGATAAAGCGCATATCCGGCCGCGATCGCCAATATCAAGAACAGGCTGATCACCGCGTTGCCGGCAATCACAAGGGGATGCCGCGCGCGCGTTGAGCGGCTTGGTGGGATTCCCCCGCGGTCCGGCTCCAACGCTTGCCGCGCCCCGCGCGGCGGCATATCAACCTGGTCCGGCTCCAGCGCCTGTCGGGGACTGCGCGGGGTAATCTGTTTGGGCTCGGCGCGTTTCGCGCTCGCAATCATCGGCGCGACGCCGTTTCCGTTGACCGCTCGCCCCTGTAACGGCGGAGCAGGCCCACCTGCCGCCATGACGGCCTTTGCCTGCGCGACGGGTGCAGGCGGCGGCGCAGGTCGCGCCGACGCGCTTGTGCGAGCTGCCGATCCGCCGTTTGCCGCCGCGGTCCGCAGCGCTGAACCGGCTGGCAAATTGCCACCCGCGCCGTTCGCAAGTCGCTGCTGCGTAGCGCTACGCAGCCTGGCGCGTGCCGACAAACCCTGGTCGGACTGTTCGGCAGCACGCGACGCGGCAGGCGGGCGCGTTGCAGGTCGCTCGCTGCCGTTGGGCGGTGCGCTGGAAGGCGGTGTGCCGGAATCTGTCACCGCCGTATCACCCCTTCGCTACGATCCATTGTCGACAATGCGGCTGAGCCCCGTCCGCGCGAGCGAATGCTCGCATATTCCGACGCGCCTGCCCAGCGAAACAAGCGCGGGCACACACGCCTTTTGAATCGCAGGCGAGTGCGGAGCAAATATGGCGAAAGGGTGATGGCCCTATCCGGCAATGCGGCGAAACACCAAGCTCGCATTGGTGCCGCCAAATCCGAACGAGTTCGAAAGCACGACGCTGACCGGCCGCTTGCGCGCCCGGTGCGGCACCAGATCGATGGACGTAGCCACCGAGGGATTATCGAGATTGATGGTCGGCGGCACGACTTGATCGCGTATCGCTAGCAGGCAGAAGATCGCCTCGACGGCTCCGGCCGCTCCAAGCAAATGACCGATAGAGGATTTCGTCGACGACATGGCGATGCGGCCTGCGGCATTGCCGACGAGCGCCTCGACCGCTTTGAGCTCGATCTCGTCGCCGAGCGGCGTCGAGGTGCCGTGAGCGTTGATATAGTCGATTTCCTCGGCCGCAATGCTGGCGCGGCGAAGCGCCGCCCTCATGCAACGCAGCGCGCCGTCGCCGTCTTCCGCGGGTGCTGTGATGTGGAAAGCGTCGCCGGATAGACCGTAGCCGATGAGTTCGGCGTAGATACGGGCGCCGCGCCGCTTGGCATGCTCGTATTCTTCGAGCACCACCGCGCCGGAACCCTCACTGAGCACGAAGCCGTCGCGGTCGCGATCGTAGGGCCGCGATGCGCGCTCGGGCGTGTCATTGAATCCGGTGGAGAGCGCGCGGCAGGCGGCAAAGCCGGCCAGCGAAATGCGATTGACCGGCGATTCCGTTCCACCGGCCACCATGACATCGGCATCGCCCAGCGCGATGAGCCGTCCGGCGTCGCCGATGGCGTGAGCACCGGTCGAGCAGGCTGTGACCACGGCATGGTTGGGGCCTTTTAGCGAATGCGCGATCGAGACATAGCCCGAGGCGAGATTGATGATGCGGCCAGGAATGAAGAACGGCGAGACGCGACGCGGTCCGCGGTCGCGCAGCACGAGCGCCGTTTCGGCGATACCTTCAACGCCGCCGATGCCGGAACCGATGAGGACGCCGCTGGTGATTTGATCTTCGTAGCGTTGCGGGTGCCAGCCGGCATCGTCGAGCGCCAACTTCGCCGCGCACATGGCGTAGAGAATAAAATCGTCGACTTTGCGCTGCTCCTTCGGCTCCATCCACTGATCGGGGTTGAAGGTGCCACCGGAACCGTCACCGCGGGGAATCTGCCCGGCGATTTGGCTCGTGATATCGGACGCCTCGAATCTGTCGATGCGTTTGATCCCGCTCTCGGACGCAAGCAAGCGCTGCCAAGTCGCCTCGACGCCGCAGCCGAGTGGCGTCACCATGCCAAGCCCAGTGACGACAACGCGTCTCATGATGGGCGCTCCCCGCGGGCAATATTGCCTAAGCTGCCTTGGCCAAGTCTATGCCAAGTCTATCGTTCCCGCATCGCCTCGCACAGCGCCGGCACGCACGGGATTCAGCGCACATGGAATCCGCGGATGACGCGCGCGGGCGTTATGCATGCAATGGGAAGCAGGAGGCGGCAGGTGGTCAGCTTTTGGCGTTCTTTTCGAGGAACTTTATCGCGTCGCCGACGGTCAAAATGGTCTCCGCGGTATCGTCGGGGATTTCACAATTGAACTCCTCCTCGAACGCCATCACCAGCTCGACTGTATCGAGACTGTCGGCACCGAGATCTTCGATGAAGCTGGCGTTTTCCGTCACCTTGTCGGGATCGACGCCCAGATTGTCCACGACGATCTTCTTTACCCGCTCGCCAATATCACTCATCGTTCCAACCTCATCTTTCAACGCGACCCATTATAATGAGTCCTGGTCTCGTCGTCGGCGACGGCCGCGGGTCGACACCGATCAGAGGCGGATATTTGTTGCCCCGCTCTCCGGTTCTCCTGAGTTCCCCCAGCACGATCGCGGTTCGGTTACCACACTTCCCCCGCGTTGGCCAGCGCAGCCGCGCGCCGTCTTTCATCATCCTATGGCCTTCAAATCATGGCCATTCCGCCGTTGACGTGCAGTGTTTGCCCGGTCACGTAGGCGGCTTCGTCCGAGGCCAGGAAGACGACGGCTGCGGCGACTTCCTCAGGAGTGCCGGGGCGATTGGCCGGAATCTTCGCCAGAATAACTTCGCGCTGCTTGTCGTTAAGTTTCTCCGTCATCGGCGTGACGATGAAACCGGGCGCCACGCAATTGGCGGTGACGCCGCGCTTGGCGTATTCGGCTGCGACCGCCTTGATCATCCCTGTGATGCCCGCTTTGGCGGCGACGTAGTTGGCTTGACCGGGATTTCCGGTCGAACCAACAACCGAGGTAATGGCGACGATGCGGCCGAAGCGCCGGCGCATCATGCCGCGCACGGCGGCCCGCGCCAGGCGGAACGTGGCAGACAGGTTGACGGCGATCACCTGCTCCCAGTCTTCGTCGCGCAATTGCACCAAGAGATTGTCGCGTGCGACACCGGCATTGGCGACTAATATGTCGAGCTTGCCCATCGCCTCTTCCGCCCGCGGCACCAGGACTTCCGTCTCGGCGGAATCGGCGAGATTACACGGCAGGACGTGGACGCGCTCGCCAAGTTCGGTCGCGGACCGATCGAGAACGTCGCGCCTAGTGCCCGAGATCGCGACCGTCGCACCCTGGGCGTGGAGCGTTCGCGCGATGCTGCCGCCGATCGGGCCTGTCGCCCCCGTAATCAGCGCCGTCTTTCCGGTAAGCTCAAACATACTGTCCTCACGGCCGTCTGGCGCACGAACAAATTCAGCCGCGCGCCGTCTTGAACCGGGCAATGTCGTCAGGGGTACCGATCGCCGATGCTTCCGCCCCTTCGGCGATACGCTTGATCAGCCCCGTGAGCACGCGCCCGGCACCAATCTCATAAAACGTCGTTACGCCGGCGTTCGCCATGCAGAGAACGGATTCACGCCAGCGGACGGTGCCCGTCACCTGCTGGATCAGAGAATGGACGATGTCGGCTGGTTCTCTGATCGGCCGCGCCAGCACGTTGGCTATCAGAGGCACACAGGGCGGCTTCACGGCAACCTTCGCCAGCGCCTCGGCCATCGCGTCCGCGGCCGGGCGCATCAGCGAACAATGGAAGGGAGCGGACACCGGCAACATCATCGCCCGCTTTACCCCACGAGACTTTGCGATCTCAACGGCGCGCTCGACCGCCTGCTTCGCGCCGGACAGAACGACCTGGCCGCCACCATTATCGTTCGCGGCGGCGCATACGCCGATGCTCGCCGCCTCGGCGGCGATGCTTTCGACCGCAGAGAATTCGACACCGACCAAGGCGGCCATGGCGCCCGCCCCGACCGGCACCGCTTTCTGCATGGCGCGGCCGCGTACCCGCAGGAGCCGTGCGGCGTCGGTGATCGAGAGCGCGCCAGCGGCGGCAAGCGCTGAATATTCGCCAAGCGAATGGCCGGCAACGAAGGCGGCATCGCGCGCGAGGTCGACCCCGACCTCGGCTTCGAGAACGCGCATGACCGCGAGCGAGACCGCCATGAGCGCGGGCTGCGCATTCTCGGTAAGGACCAGCACCTCCGCGGGGCCGCTCCAAATGGTGTCGCTCAGACGCTCGCCCAGCGCCGCATCGACTTCCTCGAAGACCTGGCGTGCCGGCACAAAGGCGTCAGCCAAAGGCTTGCCCATGCCGACCGCCTGACTCCCCTGGCCGGGAAAAACGAACGCAATTGCCATGGGCCCGCCTCGTGGAAGCGGCGAAAGATACCGCTATCCCCGCCCTGTCAAGCCGAGCGTCCCAGTCCGGCCATTCAAGCCGGACGGAGTAAGGAACTGACAAGAGGGCACTGCTAAGCTCACCGGCCGCCGCAGCGCGGCCATAAACCACATTAGCTTAGAGACATAGTGAATGACCGCATTTGCGCCCGTCACCGAGGCCCAGCTTGCTCAGGCGCGTAGCGATCCCGCCTTCCGGAAAAAGCTCCTGGAACAAAGCCTAGAGGTTCTGCTTGCCGGTGTGCAGAAGCTGCGTAACGCGGCGCCTTCCCAAGGCAGTGCAAGCGCCAAGCAAATGCGGGAGGCGATTGCGCTTGCCGTGCGACTTGCCGAAATGATTCAGGGGCCTTCCGATCGGGCGCGCCGACGCTCCCGCTGAGCGGTCCGTTTCGCTTGCCTTTCACGACCGGCCGCGTATATGTCCGGCTTCTGCTCGACCCCGGCCGGGGGCTGAACGGACAGCCGTAACAGCGCCTGTTTCAAAAGCGGACAGGTGCCGACAAAGCGGTAGGACCCTGGGGTCCGGCGTCCGGTGTCCCCGCCTTCAGAGCATTCGAGCCTTTCCCGAAGGGCTCGAGGGGCTTGGCGCCGGCGGCGGGCAAGGCAGTGAGGAAGGGGCAATCATGTCGCTCTACGAACACGTCTATCTTGCGCGCCAGGACGCCAGCGCGCAGCAAGTCGAGGAATTGACCGCGCAATTGAAAGGCGTCGTCGAAGGCCTCGGCGGCTCGGTCGCCAAGACCGAATATTGGGGCGTGAAATCGCTCTCCTATCGGTTGCGCAAGAACCGCAAGGCGCATTTCACGCTGATGAACATCGACGCGCCCTCGCAGGCAATCAATGAGATCGAACGGCTGGAACGGCTCAATGAGGACGTGTTGCGCTACTTGACCATTCGGGTCGACGAGCACGAGGCCGGGCCGTCGGCGATGATGCGCAGGGCCGAGCGCGACCGCGATCGCGACGAGCGCCGTGACCGCGGCGAACGGGGGGAACGAGGCGATCGTCCGCGCGACCGCGATCGGCGACCGCGTGAAGAGTCCGATGAAGCTGATACCGCACCGGAGGAATGATCATGGCCATGGCCCCACAAGCCGCCGGCGGCCGCCGGCCATTCTTCCGCCGCCGCAAGAGCTGCCCGTTCTCGGGCGCCAACGCGCCGAAGATCGATTATAAGGACGTCAAGCTGCTGCAACGGTTCGTTTCGGAACGCGGAAAGATCGTGCCGAGCCGCATCACCGCGGTTTCGGCCAAGAAGCAACGCGAACTCGCACAAGCGATCAAGCGCGCGCGCTTTCTCGGGCTCTTGCCCTACGTGATCCGCTGATCCGCCGAGGAGGACCCGATGGAAGTGATCCTGCTCGAACGCGTCGCCCGCTTGGGCCAGATGGGTGATGTCGTGCGCGTCAAGGACGGCTTTGCGCGCAATTTCCTGTTGCCGCGCGGCAAGGCCTTGCGTGCCACATCCGAAAATCGCACCCGCTTCGAAACCATGAAGAGCGAGCTCGAGGCGCGGTCGCTGACGCTGAAAACCGAGGCCACAGGCGTCGCCGACAAGCTCAATGGGAAGAGCTTTACGGTGCTGCGACAAGCTTCCGAAGCCGGCCAGCTCTTCGGCTCGGTTTCGCCGCGCGATCTCGTGCGCCTGATTACGGAGGCGGGCTTCTCCGTCAACCGCAATCAGATTGCGCTGAACACGCCGATCAAGACGATCGGACAGCATGCCGTTCCGATTGCCTTGCACCCGGAAATCGAAACCTCGATTACCGTGATCGTCGCCCGCAATAATGACGAAGCGGTCCGCATCGCGCGCGGCGAAGACGTGACGCAGTTGCGCGAAGAGCCGAGCGAAGCAGAAGCCGCGGCAACGGCCGCGGAGGCCTTCTTTGAACCGGAGGCAGCCGAGTCGCAGCGCTCGCGCGAAGGTGAGGAAGCGCCGCCAAATCCGGCCGAGGCCGAGGGCTGATCAGTCCGGAATATTGTCGCGTGGTGCAGGCGTAGTCTCGCTCGGCGGCGTCTGCTGCGGCGCTGCACCGCTTGACCCGGTTGCAGGGGGGCTCACATCCGGCTGCGGTGGCTCGGCGGGTTTTGGCGCGGCCGCAATCCGTGCATGTTCCGGTTTCGGCGGCATAGCTACCGCGGGCGTCGGCCGCTCATGCGCCCGCGCTGCTGGACTGGGCTTCCGCCGCCGGTCAAACGGCGGCTTCGGTTCGGCGCGAATGGCACCCGGCTCTGCCGAGGCGCTCCGCTCCTCGCCTTCTGGCTTGCCCCGCGCGGTGGAGTGTCGCAGCGGTTTCGCGCTTGCCGCCCGCTCGTCGTCAGGCTTTTGCGGTCGCCGACCCTGCTCCTTGGGTGTCTCGCCCGCTGCCTGGGCATGATCCGGCTGCTCACCGCGCACTGGTACCGGCGTACCGCTCCCCCCTCCCCCTGCCAGCACATAGGCAGCCAATGCCGCTGCCTCCTGCTGGTTCGAGGTGTAATGCTCGGCCAGGAATTCCGCGAGGGAGGAACTGCCTCTACCATTTGCTAGTCCTCGCATAGACTTATGGCAGACGGCGCAATCACTTGCGTAAATGTGGGCCGGCGTCTTGTCCTGGTCGATATTGACTTGCGCGCGCGCCGCCGGCGGGCCCAGAGCCGCAAACAGGACAAGTACGGGCGCAAAAAGCCGAACCACCCTGACCTCCGTAAGTTTTCTTTGGCGGCCGGTACATCCTTACCCCAAAACCGGCCGAAAGCGAGCGGGGCAAAGAGGCCCGCGTGCGACGCCTTAGTCGCATTGCTGGTCACGCACGATTTTGTTTTAATGACGGCAGTAACAAGACCTTGCTGCGCAACGGACTCGATCGGGGCGGTCGGGGTGACCGCACGCCCATTAGAGCGTTGGTCATCGCATCTTGTGCAGGGGCATAAGGCTGCGCGTGGAGGAAGCGTTGGAACGGTTGCTGGTTGCTTTCTTGCGACGGTACATCCACCGGGGATCGCTTAAGCTTACGACGGCGGCGGGCAAGAGCTACACGTTCGGTGACGGCGGCCCGCAGGTGGCGGTGCGCTTCACTACCGCAAGCGCCCAGCGCGCAGTCTTGCTCGATCCCGAGTTCAAACTGGGCGAAGCCTATATGGACGGTACTTTCGTAGTCGAGCGCGGCTCGATTGCCGAAGTGCTGGCAATTCTGTTCCAGCAGGACCATAGCGCGGCGCCGCGCTGGGCTTGGCCGCCGCGGCTGATGCGTTTTCTGTTCCGCCGGCTGCAACAGTTCAACCCGCGCAAGCGCGCACAGCGCAATGTGGCGCATCATTACGATCTCGACGGCCGGCTTTATTCCCTCTTCCTCGACGGCGACCAGCAATATAGCTGCGCCTATTTCGAGTCCGCAGAGCTGTCGCTTGACGACGCCCAGCTTGCCAAGAAACGCCATCTCGCGGCAAAGCTGAGGGTAGAGTCCGGCGCGACAGTACTCGATATTGGCTGCGGCTGGGGCGGACTGGCGCTCTACCTCGCCGAGATCTGCGGCGCGCACGTCACCGGTATCACGCTCTCCGAAGAACAATATCGAAGCGCCCAAAACCGGGCGATGGAGCGCGGCCGAACGCAGGAGGCAACGTTCCAACTGATCGATTATCGCGATGTCGCCGGGCACTTCGACCGCATCATATCGGTGGGCATGTTCGAGCACGTCGGCGTCGGTTTTTACGACACCTTCTTCGACAAGTCCGCGCAGCTGCTCGACGACGACGGCGTCATGCTCCTGCACTTCATCGGCCGCAAGGGCCGCCCGGGCATCACCAACCCGTGGATCGCCAAATATATCTTCCCGGGCGGCTACATTCCGGCGCTCTCCGAAGTGCTGCCGGCAATCGAGCGCGCGCGACTGATCGTCACCGACGTTGAAGTCCTTCAGCTCCACTATGCCGAGACGCTCAAGGCCTGGCGCGAACGTTTTCTCGCCCATCGCGACGAAGTCGTTCGTCTCTACGATCAGCGCTTCGTGCGGATGTGGGAATTCTATCTGGCTTCTTCCGAAATGGCGTTCCGCGACGGCGACATGATGGTGTTTCAGATTCAGATGACGAAACGCAAGGGCATCACCCCGGCGACCCGCGACTACATCACGCGCGAGGAAGCGCGATTGCGTGGGCTCGAAGCCGGCCAGCCGATGCCGATGCGGCTCGCGGGCGAGTAATTGCCAAGACGCGAAATTACGGAAACACCATCGTCAAGGGGAAAGTACGGCGTCACAGGTTGCGCCCGCAGCCGCGGTGGGTAACGGGGGAAAGCTGCAAGCGTTCGTTGCCCCTGCCCGCGCCATTGGACTATCGACAGCGCATGCGTAGCTGTGCTCCCCCTCTTTCGCTCCTTGATTTGCGTGAGGCGTGAAGAAGGGAATAGGCCGGGGAGCTTTGCATCGTTGAGTGATCCGCGATGTTGAGTAAGCGCAAGATAGCAGAACCGAAAACGGCCGACCGCAAATCGGCCACACGCTACTCTCTTGATCGGACCCATGGCGCAAATCGATTCGATTGCACGCAAGCAAATCCCGGTCCCGGCGGAGCCGGCGCCGCGCACACCGCCGCATAACATTGAAGCCGAGCAGGCGCTGCTCGGCGCAATTCTGGTCAATAACGAGGCGTTCTACCGGGTTTCCGATTTCCTCGAACCAAAGCACTTCTTCGAGCCGATCCATCAGCGCATTTTCGAGCTGGCCGGCGGGCTGGTTCGGGCGGGAAAGATCGCCACCCCGGTCACGCTGAAGACGTTCTTGCCGGCCGATTTCGACATCGCCGGCTTGTCGGTCAATCAATACTTGGCGCGACTTGCCGCCGAGGCGACGACCATCATCAATGCCGAGGATTACGGCCGCACCGTCTACGATCTCTCGATCCGGCGCGATCTGATCACCATCGGCGAGGACATGGTCAACGTGGCCTACGACGCGCCGGTCGATGCGACGCCTTTGAGCCATATCGAAGACGCCGAGCGCAAGCTTTATGAAATCGCCGAGACGGGGCGCTACGATTCCGGTTTCCAGCGTTTTGCCCGCGCCCTCACCAGCGCCGTCGATATGGCGGCGCACGCCTATCAGCGCGACGGTAGCCTTTCGGGACTCGCCACTGGATTGACCGACCTCGACGCGCGGATGGGCGGGCTGCAGCCTTCCGATCTGGTCATCCTCGCGGGCCGGCCGGGCATGGGCAAATCCGCGCTTGCAACCAACATTGCGTACAACGTTGCCAAGGCGTGGACCGGCGAGGTCCGCGCCGATGGGCATATGGCGACCGTCAATGGCGGCATCGTCGGTTTCTTCACGCTGGAAATGTCGGCGGAACAGCTCGCCACCCGCATCATCGCCGAGCAAACCGGAATCCCCTCAAACAAGATCCGCCGCGGTGCCATCGACGAAGCCGATTTCGATAAGATCAGGGATGTTTCAATCGAACTGCAGAACCTGCCGTTCTACCTCGACGAAACCGGCGGGCTCTCGGTTGGCCAATTGGCCGCGCGCGCAAGGCGCCTCAAGCGGCAGAAGGGGCTTGACCTCCTGGTGGTCGATTATCTGCAATTGCTGCAGGGATCAGGCAAGTTCAGTGACAGTCGCGTGCAAGAAATTACCGACATCACAACGCGGCTCAAGGCGCTGGCCAAGGAACTCAACATCCCGATCCTCGCGCTTTCACAGTTGTCGCGACAGGTCGAAGCGCGCGACGACAAGCGCCCGCAACTTTCCGACCTGCGCGAATCGGGATCGATCGAACAGGATGCCGACGTGGTGCTGTTCGTGTTCCGCGAGGAATATTACCACCAGATGCGCAAGCCCACCGAGTCGAATAGGGAAAAATTCGAGGAGTGGCTCCGAGAAGGCGAGCGCGTGGAAGGCAAGGCTGAGGTCATCATCGGCAAGCAGCGCCATGGCCCGACCGGCACGGTCGATCTGCAATTCGAGGCCGCGGTGACGCGTTTCGCCAATCTCGACACAGTGCACCGGCCGAGTTTTTAGGCTGCCCGCGGCCGTACATCGCGCGCCTAACCAACCCGCTTTACCAGCACGCCCATGCCGGTCATAACCGCGGTATGGCGCTCGCGGAAGTATTGCCCGAACCGATCAAGACCTCGCCTGCCTCCGAGACCGGCGGCACGCTGAGCATCGATCTTAACGCCATTGTTTCGAACTGGCGGGCGCTGGCGCGGCTGATTCGCACCGCCGAATGCGCGGCTGTGGTCAAGGCCAATGCATACGGCCTTGGTCTTGAAATGGTCGCCACCAAGCTCGCGCAGGCCGGCTGCAAGACGTTTTTTGTCGCTGATCTTGCCGAAGCGCGGCGGTTACGCTCACGCACGCGCGACGCCGCGATCTACGTGCTCAATGGTTTTTCACCCGATGCCGGCCCCGGCTTCATCGACATCGGAGCCCGGCCGGTCATCAACTCAATGACGGAACTTGCCGAGTGGGATGCCTTCGTCTCGCAGCACAACTGGCACGGCGGCGCGGCACTGCACGTCGACACCGGCATGAACAGGCTCGGCATACCCAGCGACGAAGCCACCGCACTGGCGCCGCGCGTACAGACCGA
>JASHRW010000112.1 GCA_030037065.1 Xanthobacteraceae bacterium | reverse complement strand
CGGCAAGCTTCTCGCTCAAGAGCGCGCGCACCTCGGCTGCCTCGACGCCGGTCTCGATGAAGGCTGCGCCGATCCCGCGTACCAGGATAAATGTAAGCTTTCCGCGCTTTATTTTCTTGTCCTGGGCAATCAGCTCCATCAATTGCTCGACCGAGGGTGCTGGCCCTGGAATATCCTTGATCCGCGTCGGCAGGCCGACCGAAGCCAAATGACGGATGGCGCGCGCGGCCTCGGCCTTCGTCGCCAGCCCCTGCCGTGTTGCCGAAAAATCGAACGCAAGCGCCATGCCGATAGCGATCGCCTCGCCATGCAGCAGCCGGTCAGAATAGCCGCATGCGGCTTCCAGCGCATGGCCGAAGGTGTGGCCGAGATTAAGGAGCGCCCGATCGCCGGTCTCGCGCTCGTCGCGCGCCACGATCGCCGCCTTGGCGCGGCAGCTCACGGCGACGGCATGGTCGCGTGCGGGGCCGCCTGCGAACACCTCTTTCCAGTTGGCGTCGAGCCAGTCGAAGAAGGCGGCATCGCCAAGGAGACCGTATTTTGTCATTTCGGCATAGCCGGCGCGGAATTCGCGGATCGGCAGCGTGTCGAGCAGCGCGGTGTCGGCGACGACCAGGATCGGCTGATGGAACGCGCCGATCAGATTCTTGCCCTTCATGGAATCGATCGCCGTCTTGCCGCCCACCGAGGAATCGACCTGAGCCAGGAGGGTGGTCGGCACCTGCACGTGATCGAGCCCGCGCCGGATTACCGCCGCGGCGAAACCGGCGAGATCGCCGATGACGCCGCCGCCGAGCGCGACGACAAGATCGCTGCGCTCAAGGCGCGAAGCGATGATGGCCTCGCACACCCGTTCGAAGACGGGGAAGCTCTTCGAGCCCTCACCGGGTGGAACGACCACGCTCTCGTGCCTTATTCCGGCGCGATCGAGAATGGTTTCGGCGATGGGCAGAACGTGCCTGGCGACGGTCTCGTCAGTGACGATGAAAGTCCTGGCGCCGGGCCGCAACGCGGCGATGCGCGCACCGAGCGACGCAATGACGCCGCGTCCGATCGCGATGTCGTAGCTGCGGTTGCCGAGCTTAACTGCAACGATGATGGGATCGGCGGTTTCCGCGTCCCGCGTTTTTGGATCGCTGCGAACGGATGCGCTCATGCGCCCTCCTTGCACTCGGCGGGGCCGGGAACGTTGAGCAAGGCGGCGAGCGCGGCGACGATTTCGCCGACGATCGTCTCGTGCGGCCCTTCTCGCGACTGGATCGTGAGATCGGTCAGTGCATAGATCGGGTTGCGCACTTTCAGGAGCTGGCGCAACGTCTCCGCCGGGTCCTCGGTCTGCAGCATCGGCCGCTCGTTCCTGCGCTTGGCTATGCGCCGCATCAGCACTTCGAACTCGGCCGAAAGCCAGATCGAGATGCCCTTGCTCTTAATGGCCGCCCGCGTGCCTTCGTTCATGAAGGCGCCGCCGCCGGTGGCGAGCACCTGCGGGCCGCTGTCCAGGAGCCGCGCGATCACCCGCGCTTCGCCGCTTCTGAAATCGGCCTCGCCGTGTCGGGCAAAAATGTCTGAAATACTCATGCCGGCAGCCTTTTCGATTTCCGTATCGGCGTCCACGAAGGCAATTCCGAGCCGCCCGGCGAGGCGGCGGCCGATCGACGATTTGCCCACCCCCATCATGCCGACGAGGACGACCGAACGGCCTGCGAGCGCCGCACGGATCGCGGCCGCCGAAGGGGCCGCATTGGCGTCATTTTGTACCGCGATATCAGTCATCTGCGTTCTATTCCGCGGCCGCCCACTAGCCGACCGGTCACTTCAGTCGCCGTTTAATACCCGCCGGCTAGGACCGATGGCCTGTCAGGCTTGCGCTTGCAAGACTTGGCCGAACATGATCGTACTCGGTCCGCTCCACCGGCACCAATAGGATGAGCACGGGCGTTCTGACGATGCCGAGTTTGCTGCGTCTACTTGCCGTTCTCGCGATCCTGATCGGGCTCGTCTATGGGGGTCTATATTCGCTCGCGCATTTCGTCCAACCCCATCCCCGCCAGATGAGCGTATTGATTCCGCCTAACCAGTTCTTCAAGAGCCAGTGAAGGAAACTGCCATGGCTCGCGGAACGGCGCGAACGGTACGCCAATCCGACGAGCGGCTGATGACGCTTTTCCTCGATATGCTGGCGGCCGAACGCGGCGCACAGAAAAATACGCTCACCTCCTATGGCCGCGATATCGCGGATTTCAGCACGCATTTGGCGCGAGCCAGGCGCTCGATCGCCAACGCCGGCACGGAGGATCTGCGCGCCTATCTGGCCGCGCTGTCGCGGCGCGGCTTGCGTGCCGCAACCGTGGCGCGGCGGCTTTCGGCGATCCGGCAGCTCTACCGGTTTCTCTATGCCGAAGGCTTGCGCAAGGACGATCCGGCGGCGGTGCTCGAAGGGCCCAAACGCAGTCGCCCGCTGCCCAAGACTTTGAGCATCACCGAAGTCGATCGGCTGTTGCGGGCGGCGGCAACATGCGATCCTTCGGCACCATCGCGCGAACGGCTGCGGACCGCGCGGCTGTGCTGCCTGCTGGAGACATTGTATGCCACCGGATTGCGCGTCTCCGAACTCGTGGCGCTGCCGATGTCCGCTGCCCGCCGCGATGCCCGCGTCATCGTGGTGCGCGGCAAGGGCAACAAGGAACGCATGGTGCCGCTCAACAATGCCGCTAAGAATGCGATGGCTGACTATCTGGCACTGCTCGCCGAAGCGGATCGAGCTGCCCATTCGAGCGCGTATGCCAAATCGAAATGGCTGTTTCCGTCGTTCGGCGAGAGCGGCCATCTCACGCGCCAGCACTTTGCCCGCGATCTTAAAGCACTCGCCGTTTCGGCAGGCCTGCGCGCCGCGCAGGTAAGCCCGCACGTGCTGCGTCACGCCTTCGCCAGTCACCTCCTGCATAACGGCGCCGATTTGCGCGTGGTGCAGACGCTGCTCGGCCACGCCGATATTTCCACCACGCAAATCTACACCCACGTGCTGGAAGAGCGGCTCAAAAGCTTGGTGCGCGATCTGCATCCGTTGGCGGAGACTTGAATTTCCCGCGGAATCCAATCGGTGCTATATTTGGTGCGGCTCGGTGCGATAAGGAAAACGAGATGACTCTTACGGTTCGGCTTCCGACGGCAGTGGAAAAGCGACTGGATCAACTAGCCGGTCAGAGAAATCGCGCGAAGTCCTTGCTCGCCGGGGAGGCGATCGCCGATTTTGTCGATCGTGAATTGGCCATCGTGGATGGAATTAAACGCGGCCTCGCGGATATGGCGACGGGTCGAGTCGTGTCCCATCGAAAGGCGATGCGGCGACTGCGTGCTACAGTTGCTCGGGTCAGCAAGAATGCAACTAAGAAGAAGTCGTGAGAAGAGTCGTCTGGTCCGAGGCTGCCCTCGACGACATGAACGACCTGACGGCTTATATCGCAGCCGATAATCCCGTAGCGGCACTTCGAGTCCTTGATCGGATCGAGGAGACAGCCACTCGACTCGGTGAAATGCCGATCGGGCGCCGCGGCCGCGTCTCCGGTACTTACGAAAAGCCGGTGCGACGCCTGCCTTATATCATCGCCTATGCAATCCATGCGCTCCCAACCGGACGCGAACAGGTCGTTATCCTTCGCGTTATTCATGGAGCACGGAACTGGCCCGATGCGACTTGGCCGGGGCGATCACGACCACGCCGACACCGTTGAAGGCACAATTGACTTTTAACGAAGTAGCGGGCGAATCTGGCTATTCATAATATCATCGCTAGCCCCTTGGAATTTAGCTCGTTTCAGCGTGATGCGCTCTTATCTCGACTTTGAAAAACCGGTGGCCGAGCTGGAGGCCAAGGTCGAGGAGCTACGCGCCCTGCAGCAAGAGGGTGATGCGATCGCCATCGGCGAGGAGATCGGCCGCATAGAGACCAAGGCGGCCGCGGCGCTGGAAGAGCTCTATGGCGCACTGACGCCGTGGCAGAAGACACAGGTCGCACGGCATCCGCAACGGCCGCATTGTGTCGATTACATTGCCGCGCTGATCGCCGATTTCGCGCCGCTCGCCGGCGATCGCAAGCACGGCGAGGACCCCGCAATCATCGGCGGGTTCGGCCGCTTCCAAGGCGAGAGTGTCTGTATCATCGGCCACGAGAAGGGCTCCGATACCGACAGCCGGCTCCAACACAATTTCGGCATGGCGCGCCCCGAGGGCTATCGCAAGGCGGCCCGCCTGATGGTAATGGCCGACCGCTTCGATATCCCGGTGATCGCGTTGATCGATACGGCGGGGGCCTATCCGGGCATTGGCGCCGAAGAACGCGGCCAAGCCGAGGCCATCGCTCGCTCGACCGAGGCATGTCTTGAAATCGGCGTGCCTAATGTGGCGGTGATCATCGGCGAGGGCGGTTCGGGTGGAGCGGTTGCCATCGCCACCGCCAACCGGGTGCTGATGCTGGAGCACGCCATTTACAGCGTGATCTCGCCTGAGGGCGCGGCCTCCATTCTTTGGCGCGATACGTCGCGGGCGCAGGAGGCCGCCTCCGCCATGAAGATCACCGCGCAAGATCTTGTCCGCCTCGGTGTTGTCGATGCGATCGTGCCCGAGCCGACCGGCGGTGCCCATCGCGATCCCGCCGCCGCCATCAGAGCGGCCGGCGAAGCCATTGCAGCGGCGCTCGCCGATCTGCGCGGCCTCGACCGAACGGCGATCGTGCAGTTGCGGCGCGAAAAGTTCTTGGCGATCGGTCGCACGCTTGCCTGATTCAAGCCGCCAGTCCGCCGATTCTTCGGCAGCGGAGTAAGGCAACGCCACAAAGTTGCCCGGATCGGTACCGGCGGCGTGTCATGCACTGGCTCGCCCTGCTCGCCGAACGCTGGCTAGTCCGTTGAATTCGCCAGCTAAATTTGCGGAAAATTCACACTTCATTATGACCGGCAGGTCAAGCTCGCGCCGCGCGAAGTCAACTTGCGAAAGCGCCGCCTAAGGGATAACGATTAGGCCAGTGATGGCACGGGGATGGTCCATCCGTCGGGGAGTATCCATTTGAACCGCGCCCCCTTCGTCGGTGCGCGCTTGCTGCGCGCGCTGTTGGCGTCTGCGGTGCTTGCCGCCGCGCTGACGCTCGGCGGTTGCTTCGGCGAAGAGGGCTACGACATTCCCGGCCGGGCGGAAAAGCAATTGTCGCCGGAAATGCTGGCGCTCCTGCAGAAGAAGAACATGCCGCAGGATTCGCCGATCCTCGTCCGCATCTTCAAGGAAGAATCGGAGCTTGAGGTCTGGAAGCAGGACGCGAGCGGCCGCTACGCACTGTTGAAGGTCTACCCGATCTGCCGCTGGTCAGGCGATCTCGGCCCGAAGGTTAAGGAAGGCGACCGCCAGGCGCCCGAGGGCTTCTATCCCATCACGCCAGGCCTGATGAATCCGAACTCCAACTACTACCTCGCCATCAATACCGGATTCCCCAATGTCTACGACCGGGCCAATAATCGCCACGGCGCTTTTTTGATGATTCACGGCGACTGCTCGTCGCGCGGCTGCTACGCCATGACCGACCAGGAGATCGGCGAAATCTATTCGCTCGCGCGCGACTCCTTCCTGGGCGGGCAAAAGGATATCCAGCTCCAAGCCTATCCATTTCGCATGACGCCGGCGAACATGGCGCGTCACCGCAATAATCCGAATTTCGCCTTCTGGCAGATGATCAAGCAAGGCAACGACGATTTCGAGGTGTCGCACCTGGAGCCGAAGGTCGACGTCTGCGACCGCCATTACGTGTTCGATGCGGTGCCGCCGCCCGGTTCAAAGCGGCCGCTCGTCTTCAACCCCACCGGCCGCTGCCCGCAATTCCAGCTCGATCCGACCATCGCCAGTGCTGTGGATGCGAAGGAACAGAAGGACAATTATGAGTTCGCGGAACTGGTAAAGGAGCATGCTCCGGTCGCGCCGCTCGAGACCGGGACGGACGGCGGCATGAACCGCGTCTTCATCGCCAAGCTCGATAACGAGACCTACACCTACGACAACAACGGGCATATTCACGTCCCGCCACAACAGCCGGGCAGACTGCCGCCGGCCATCTCCCCGCCGCCGGGCTCAGAAACGGATATGACGGCGGCTGTTGCCGAGCCGCCAGTCCTGGCGGGCAATCAAGCGCACAATATGTTCAGCGGCCTCTTTTCATCCAGCGCGTCCGCCGAACCGGCGAGCGACGGCACGACGCAGGAGCACTCAAGCTTCTTTGGCGGACTGTTCTCACATGACAGTCCTCAGCAACCGGACGCGGCCCCGGCCACGCCCACCCCGGTGCAAACCGCAAACGCCGAAGCGAAGCCGCCGAAGCTCAGAGCGGGCCTCCACGAAACCGCCGCTGCGTCGCGATCGAAGCCGACAGCGGGGCCGCGCAAGCCCGAGCCGCAGCAGGCGGACATCAAGCCGAAGCCCAAAGTCGAGCCCGAGCAGCAGGCCAACGCCTACGCTCCGTCGCCAGCCAACAACGGCGGCCTGATAAAGGGCGCGCAGCCCGTCGTGCCGGCCGGCAACTTCGACAGCCGTTGGAACGCGCTGCAGTAATCCAGACGACAGAGCACGGATATCCGATCCGTCGTCCGACATCTGTCGTCCGTCATCCGCTACACGTAGCGGCCGTGGCAATGCTTGAACTTCTTACCTGAGCCGCACGGGCACGGCTCATTGCGGCCGACCTTGCCCCAACTCGTCGGGTCTTTGGGATTGCGCGCCGGTGCGTTCGCCACGCCGGCGCCGGCGGCCGCCAGCGCTGCTCTGCCATTGCCCGCCGCCATCGCGCGCGCGATGCCTTGGCCGAGGCCTTGGGTGATGCCTTGCCGGGCCAGCGTTTCGCCGCCGGCCAGTGCCAGCGCCATCTCGTCCTCGCCGGTCAGCGGATCCATCTTGTGCGCTTCCATGGCGGGCGGCACCGTCGACTGCTGTTCCGGCGGCGGCGCAGCCTGAATCTCGACGCGCATGAGCTGTGCGGTCACCGCCTCGCGCAAGTCCTGACTCATCGATTCGAACAGGCTGAAGGCTTCCCTCTTATATTCGTTGAGCGGGTCGAGCTGGCCGTAGCCGCGCAGCCCGATCACCTGGCGCAAATGATCGAGCATCACCAGGTGCTCGCGCCACAGATGGTCGAGCGTCTGCAGCAGGATCGATTTCTCGATGTAGCGGATGACGTCGGGACCCCATTGCGCCGCCTTGGCCGCCATGTGCTCGTCGGCGCGGCGCTCGACGCGGGCAAAAATCTCCTCGTCGGCGATGCCCTCTTCCTTGGCCCATTCGTCTACCGGCAGATCGAGGCCGAGCACCCGCCTTAATTCTTCGCGCAGCCCGGGCGTGTCCCATTGCTCCGGATAGGCGTTTTCCGGCACGTGCTTGGCGACCAGATCGTCGATCGCGGTATGACGCATGTCGCCGACAACTTCCGCCACCACCTCGTCCTGCATCCATTCGACGCGCTGGTCGAAGATGACCTTGCGCTGGTCGTTCATCACGTCGTCGTATTTGAGGATGTTCTTGCGGATGTCGAAGTTGCGCGCCTCGACTTTTTGCTGCGCCTTCTCCAGCGCCTTGTTGATCCAGGGGTGGATGATGGCCTCGTTCTCCTTCAAGCCGAGCTTCTGCAGCATGCCGTCGAGCTTGTCGGTGCCGAAGATGCGCATCAAGTCGTCTTCGAGCGAAAGAAAGAATTTGGAATGGCCGGGGTCGCCCTGCCGTCCGGAGCGGCCGCGTAGCTGGTTGTCGATGCGGCGGCTCTCGTGCCGCTCGGTGCCGAGCACGTAGAGACCGCCGGCGGCGAGCGCCTTCTCCTTCAGCCGCGCGACCTGGGCGCGGATTTCACCGGCGCGCGCCGATTTCTCGCGCTCGCGCGGCTCCTCGATGTCGGTCAATTCCTGGCGGATGCGCATGTCGGCGTTGCCGCCGAGCTGAATATCGGTGCCACGGCCGGCCATATTGGTGGCGATGGTGATGGCGCCCGGCACGCCGGCCTGCGAGACGATATAGGCTTCCTGCTCGTGGTAGCGGGCGTTGAGGATGGCGAACACCTTGGCCTTCGAAGCGCCCTCGTCGCCGGAATAGAGCGCCGAGAAAGCATTGGGATCGGAGAAATCGTGCTGCTCCCAGCCGTGCTTGCGCAGCATTTCGGCGAGCGCTTCCGATTTCTCGATCGAAGTGGTGCCGACCAGGACCGGCTGGCCGCGCGTCTTGCAATCGTCGATCAGCGTGATGATGGCGCGGTATTTTTCCGCCGCAGTGCGATAGACCTCATCGTCGTCGTCGAGGCGAACCATCGGCATGTTGGTGGGGATTTCCAGAACTTCGAGTTCGTAGATATCCATGAATTCGTCGGCTTCGGTCACCGCCGTACCGGTCATGCCGGCAAGCTTTTCGTACATGCGGAAATAATTTTGGAAGGTAATCGAGGCGAGCGTCTGATTTTCCGGCTGGATCGGCTGATGCTCCTTGGCTTCGAGCGCCTGATGCAGGCCTTCCGAATAGCGCCGTCCCGGCATCATGCGGCCGGTGAATTCGTCGATGATGACGACTTCGTCGTTGCGCACGATGTAATCCTTGTCGCGGGAGAACAATTTGTGCGCGCGCAGAGCCTGATTGACGTGATGAACGACGGAGACGTTCTCGACGTCGTAGAGCGAATCCGATTTGAGCAGGCCGGCATTGCGCAGCCCCTGCTCCATCTTCTCCATTCCCACTTCGGTCAGCGTGACGGTGCGCTGCTTCTCGTCGACCTCGTAGTCGGCCTTGTCGAGCGTGGGAATGAAGGTGTCGATGGAGTTGTAGAAATCGGACCGGTCGTCGAGCGGTCCGGAAATGATGAGCGGCGTGCGCGCCTCGTCGATCAGGATCGAGTCGACCTCGTCGACGATGGCGTAGATGTGGCCACGCTGCACCATGTCTTCGAGCCGGTATTTCATATTATCGCGCAGATAGTCGAAACCGAGCTCGTTGTTGGTGCCGTAGGTGACGTCGCAATCGTATTCCTTCTTGCGCTGGTCGTCTTCGATGCCGTGCACGATGACGCCGACGGAGAGCCCGAGGAACTTATAAATCTGGCCCATCCATTCGGCGTCGCGCTTGGCCAGATAATCGTTGACGGTGACGACGTGGACGCCGCGTCCGGCGAGCGCGTTGAGATAAACCGGCGCCGTCGCGACCAGCGTCTTGCCTTCGCCGGTCTTCATCTCGGCGATCTTGCCTTCGTGCATCACCATGCCGCCGATGAGCTGGACGTCGAAGTGACGCTGGCCCAGCGTGCGCTTGCCGGCCTCGCGCACGGTGGCGAAGGCCGGCACCAGGATGTCGTCGAGTGTGGCCCTCTCGGCGAGCTGCTTCTTGAATTCCTCGGTGCGGGCGCGCAGCGCCTCGTCGGAGAGCTGCTCGAGTTCCTTTTCCAGCGCGTTGATCGCCTCGACGCGGGCGCGGTAGGAGCGAATACGCCGGTCGTTGGAGGAACCGAACAGCTTGCGGGCGACAGCGCCGATCATCGCATCATCATCCTTGCGCTCTCCGGCCGCGCCGGAGAGTTAACGTCATCTCTTCCGCCGAGAGGCGGCCGCCTGGCGCGATCATGCTCGCTGTTCCTCGCGCTCGGCGCAACGTCCAACTAACGGAAAATGCGGCGCTATTCGGGCTTCGGCAAGGCGACGATGCAAGGGCACGCATGCTAGGCGAATACCGCCCAGACCCTCGGCGACAGATAGGAGGGGGTGGTTTTGTTGTCAATGCGACCGCCTTATTCACGCGCTCGTCAGGCGCCCGCCTGCATTCTTCGATTGCCAAGAGACGCCGATTCGGCGAGTGTCCGCCCGAAACCGAAAACCGCGCCGGCAAGCAAGGCGCGCCGGAACACGGCAAATCCCGGCAAGCCAGGATCGCGGGATGTCTAGGTGTCCTGGATGCTCGCAAACAAGCGGGCAATTTGCCTCTGTGACAAAGGATTGCGTTTCATGGTCTGCACCCGTTCGCTCGCGCGCTGGCTCGGCGCGCTCGCAATAGCGGCGCTCGTTGTCGCGCCCGCCGCCGCGCCGCGCGCGCAGGACGATCCGGTGATCGCGCGCGTCAACGG
>JASHRW010000111.1 GCA_030037065.1 Xanthobacteraceae bacterium | reverse complement strand
GAACGTGGAACTCCGGGCTTTTCGGTCGGCAAACCCTCCGCCTTCATGAGCGGTGAGGAGTGGTGCGAATTGCATTTTTCCGACTGCAGGATTCCGGCGGAGAACGTTTTGCTCGGGCCGGGTGGATTTAAGAAGCAGATGGCGGGTTTTAACGTCGAGCGGCTGGGCAACACGGCGCGCTCGCTCGCCTACGGCCGCTATGCCTTCAATGCCGCGCGCGACTATGCGGCGACACGCGAGCAATTCGGCCGACCGCTATGCGAGTTTCAGGGCCTGCAGTGGAAGTTCGCCGACATGGCGGTAAAATTGGAGAGCGCGCAGCTCTTGCTGTATCGCGCAGCGTCGAGTGCCGACAAAGGCCTGCCGTCCGCATACGAGACGGCGCTCGCCAAGGCCGCCTGCAATCAGGCCGGTTTCGAGGTCGCGAGCGAGGCGGTGCAGATCATGGGCGCGCTCGGCTACAGCCGCGAGTCGCTGGTGGAATACTGCATGCGGCGCACGCGCGGCTGGATGATTGCCGGCGGCTCGATCGAAATGCTGAAGAATCGCATCGCCGAGCACGTCTTCGACCGCCGTTTCGACCAACGCAAGCGGCAGGCGGCGGCCGAATAGTCAGAACGTGGACTCGCTGACGCGCAGCCACAACGTGATTGCGCCGATGGCCCCAAGCTCGGGGACCAAGCGCCTTCATATCGCTTGATGAATTGTCTCCTTCGCAACATTCCCCGACAATTGACGAGTGGCGGCGGACCGTGATGTGGTGAGGCAACGGGCTGACCAGGAGGAGAAAAAATGAAGATCGCCACCTCGGATCGAATTCTATCCGCCGGATTGATTGGCGCCGTCGCGGCCGTCGCGATGCTCTCGAATACGGCGTTCGCGGCCGGGACTTACGACATCAACGTCGTTCTGCCGCTCACCGGCGGCGCCGCCTTCGTCGGGCAAGGCCAGAAAGACACGTTGTCGGCGCTCGAGGATCAGGTCAACAGCACCGGCGGGATCGGCGGCGAGAAGCTCAATTTCATCTTCCACGACGATCAGACGCAGCCGCAGGTGGCCGTGCAGCTCACCAGCCAAATTCTCGGCTCGCAGCCGGCGGTGGTCATGGGGTCGAGCCTCGTTGCCATGTGCCTGGCAATGGCTCCGCTGATGGCGAATGGCCCGGTGCAATATTGCCTGTCGCCGGGCATCCATCCCAAGGCCGGCTATGTGTATTCGACGAGCTCGTCTTCGACAGACCAGATCGCGGCAGTCGTGCGCTACTTTCGCATGAAAGGATGGACCAAGATCGCGACGCTTAATACCACCGACGCGAGCGGTCAGGATGGCGACCGCTCCATCGCCGAAGTGATGCAATATCCTGAAAACAAAGACACGATGCACGTCGTTATGCAGGAGCATTTCAATCCTTCGGATGTGTCGGTGGCCGCGCAGATCGCCCGCATCAAGGGCTCCGGCGCGCAGGCCATCATCGCCTGGACGACCGGCGCACCGGCGGCGACGGTGTTCCGTGGCATGCAGCAGGAGGGTGTCGATCTTCCTGTCTCACCCACCAGCGGCAATCAGACCTTCGCGGCAATGAAGCAATGGCAGGCTTTTCTGCCCAAGAACCTGATTCTGGGTTCGGCTATTTACCCGCCGCATCCGCCGAGCGTGAAGCTCGACCCCCGTGTCGACAGCGCGCAACAAGCGATGGAAGCGACCTTGGCGAAGCGCGGGCTCAAGGCAGACAACATGGTCGCCACCTCGTGGGACGCGGGCCTCATCGTCGCAGCGGGGCTGCGCAAGCTCGGCACCGGCGCCACCGCGGCGCAGCTGCGGCAATACATCGACAACCTGACCGACTTTCCGGGCGTGGACGGGATTTATAATTTCAAGAAATATCCGCAGCGCGGCGTTGGTCCTCTATCGTCAACCGTTACGGGTTATGACGCCAAGACGCAGTCGTGGGTCTGGCTCTCGCAGCCGGGCGGAGCGCCGCTCGACAAATAGGTCGCTGCCCTTGAGCCGAAAGCCTCCCTCGGCGACTAGGGGTGCGGATTTGACATTTGCAACGCCCCGAAGCTGCTGGGCCGTGAAGCGAACTTCAAATCCAAAGCTCCACTGGCACTTACATTTGCTGGTGATCCTTTGATTCCAACATTCGCATGAGCGCGCGCCGAAATGGAATGCGAATGTTAGAATCGGATCACTAGGGCCTGAGCCGCCGGCGATGGAGCAATTGGCGCAAATCCTGGTCGGCGGGATATTGCAAGGCAGCGTTTTCGCCGTCGTCGCGCTGGGCATCAGCCTGGTTTTTCGCGTCACCGGCATCATCAATCTGGTGCAGGGCGGCTTCTGCATCATCGGCGCACTGGCGCTTTACTCGTTCCAGAACGGCCTCGGCTGGCCGCTGCCGCTCGCCTTTGTGGCCGCGGTTGTGGTCACGACCCTCTTAGGCGCTGCGCTCGGCGCCGCCAGCTTCGTTCCCGCACTCTCCAATCTGCCCACTGGCAGCATGTTGATGCTGACCGCCGGCCTTTTGACGTTCATCGACGGCTTGGCGCTGGTGGTGTGGGGAAGCCAGCCCTATGCGCTGACCGGGTTCTCCGGCGAGCAGCCGTTCAACGTATTCGGCATTTTGGTGCCGTCGCAGGGGCCGTGGATCGCCGCCTTCGCTGCGATCATCATCGCCGGCATCTGGCTGTTAATGTCGCACACGGTGATCGGCAAGGCGCTTTCCGCCTGCGCCGAGAATCCGCTGGCGGCGCGCTTCATGGGCGTCGATGTAGCGCGGCTCACGTTGCTCAGCTTTACGCTTGCCGCGCTTGTCGGCGGAGTCGGCGGCGCGGTGGTGGCACCGATCATGTCGTTGCAGTTCGACGCCGGCGGCTTCTTCACCAATGCCGGATTCATTGCGGTGGCGCTCGGCGGCATGAGTTCGCTGCCGGGCGCCGTGGCCGGAGGATTGTTCCTCGGCATCGCCGAGCAACTCGCGGCCGGTTATGTTTCGTCGCTGTTTGCAGACGGGTTGGCGCTGGCGCTGCTGATGGGGACGCTGCTGTTCCGGCCGCAGGGCCTGTTCGTCTCCAGCCGCCAGCGCCGTCACGACGTGCGCGAGGAGCTGCGTGTAACGCGTTCGGTGGTGCGCCCGCGCCTGCGCAGCGTGGTGGCGACTGCGCTGCTTCTCCTTCTGTTCCTGATCGCGCTGCCATACCTGGTCGGCGGCGGGTGGATGAGCTCGCTCGTCATCACGCTCATTCTCTTCATCAGCGTGCTCGGCCTCGACGTGCTGATGGGCTATGCCGGCCAGGTTAATCTCGGTCAGGCCGGCTTTATGGCGCTCGGCGGCTACACGGCCGCTATCCTGGCAACGAACTACGGCGTGTCGCCGCTCGTCGGCACCGTCGCCGGGGTTGCGCTCACGCTGATCTGCGCCTTGCTGCTCTCAGCCGTCACCATGCGGCTTCGCGGCGCCTATCTGGCGCTGGCGACGCTCGCGTTCGGCTTGTTGATGGATTCGCTCACCGTCGGCCTTGTCAATGTCACTGGCGGACCGTCGGGGTTGGTGGGAATTCCCGCCTTCGCGCTGGGGCCGTTCGTGTTTGCTACCCCGCGGGCCATGTATTACCTGACGCTGGCCATAATCGTCGTGCTGGTCGCTGCGCTCGCCGGTGCCATGCGCTCCGATTTCGGGCGCGTGCTGCAGGCAATCCGCGCCGACCAGACTGCGGCGGAAGCGCTCGGCATCAACGTGCCGCGCTACAAGATGGCCGCGTTCGCGATCAGCGCCGTGCTCGCTTCACTGTCGGGCAGCCTTCTCGCTTTCGATTTTCATTTTCTCTCGCCGGAAATGGTGGCGACCGATCGCTCGTTCGAAATGATCGCGATGCTGATCGTCGGCGGCGAGGGGACGCTGGTGGGTGGAATGGCCGGCACGGCGCTGCTGACCCTCTTGCCGATCGCATTCCAACCCATCGCGCTTTACAAGACCCTGGTCGAAGGCGCGGTTCTGGTGCTCGCCTTTCAATACCTGCCCGACGGCATCGTCGGCGCGATGTGGCGCGCAGCCGCGCGACTCGCTCCAGCAATTTCGCCGCGTGAAACAGCAACGCCTCCGTTGCCCGCGCGCGATCAGCCGCCGGCGCACCACAAGAACGCTGTCACCGGTGCCTCGGCTTTGGAGGCGCTCGGCCTCGCCAAAAGGTTCGGCGGCGTCCAGGCGGTCACGGACCTCTCCTTCTCGGTGCCGGACGGCAGCATCACCGCGTTGATCGGTCCCAACGGCGCTGGCAAAACGACGGTATTCAATCTCATCACCAATCTGTTTTCGCCCGACAGTGGCGATGTGCGGTTCTACGGACAGTCGCTGCACCGCGCCGCGCCGGGCGAGATCGCATCGCGCGGCCTGTTGCGCACCTTTCAGACGGCGCGCGTATTTCCCGGTATGACGACGCTGGAGAATCTCCTCACCGGCGCCCATCGTCAGGTTAGGCATGGCGCCGCGGCGCACATGCTGTGGCTGCCGCCTGCCATCCGCGAGGAGCGATCGATGCGGCGGCGCGGCGAGGCGCTGCTCGCGCTCGTTGGTCTCACTCGTTTTCGCGATGTAGCCGCGACCACCCTGCCGATGGGGGCGCAAAAGCTGCTGGAAGTGTGCCGCGCGCTGATGGCGCGCCCCCGCCTTCTGCTGCTCGACGAGCCGGCGGCGGGTCTAAACGATGCCGAGACGGCCGAATTGTCCGCGCTGCTTTCCGCCATACGCGACGCGGGGCTCACGATCCTCGTGGTCGAGCACAACATGTCGCTGGTGATGGATGTGGCGGATCAGGTGATCGTGCTCGATCTCGGACGATTGCTTGCCCGTGGCACGCCCCGCGAGATTCAGCGTGACCGGCGCGTCATCGACGCCTACCTGGGCGTGGAAGCGGAGGCGGGCTGAATGCTGCAACTGACCGCGATAGAGGGAGGCTACCGCGATCTCGTAGTATTGCGCGGCATCGATCTCGAGGTCGGCTCCGGCGAGATTGTCGCGCTGATCGGGGCCAACGGCGCTGGCAAAACGACGCTCGCCAAAACCATCGCCGGGCTGCTGCCGGTGCGACGCGGCGAGGTCCGCTTGGCCGGAACCTCAGTCGAACGCCTGCCGCCGTGGGCGCGCATCCGTCGCGGCATGGCGCATGCGCCTGAGGGCCGCCAGATCGTCGCCGGGTTGAGCGTGGCCGATAATCTCCGCCTCGGCGCCTACGTGTTGCGGCGGCAACGCGGCGAGAGCTGGGTGAGCCGACGCATCGACGCGATGAGCGAACTGTTTCCGCCGCTGCGCCAGCGACTCGACGAAGCGGCGGGGAATCTTTCGGGCGGCCAACAGCAAATGCTCGCCATCGCGCGGGCGCTGATGACCGAACCGAAGCTCTTGGTTCTCGACGAGCCGTCGCTCGGCTTGGCCCCGGCGCTGGTGACCGAGATTTTCCATCTCATCAGCCGTCTGCGGGAGGCTGGAATCGCGATCCTGCTCTCGGAGCAAAATGCGCAGATGACCCTCGCCATCGCGGATCGCGCCTATGTGATCGAGATGGGACGTATCGCCGTGCAGGGAAGTGGCCGTGACCTGCTCAATCGCGCCGACATCGCCGAGCGCTACCTCGGCGTCGGCTCTTCCTCGGCCTCGGGCAGTCGCAACAAAGCGGGGGGCCGCCACGCCCGCATGGTCGCCGGCCTCGCCGCCATACTAGAGGATAATTAGGGCAAACCGCTTTGGAGTCGCGCAGGACCGGAAACTCGTTGTCCCTCGGCAAAATGGACACCTTGGGATTTCATCGGCCAAGAGGAAAGAAGATTGCTCGGCGATGTCATCACTGTACCGACCGCCGCTTCGATCAACGCAAGCCGAAATCTGCGGCGGCGGATTGACGCCGCTTCCGCCGACTCCATCTTTTATGTCGGCATGCCGGGGTCCGCGGCGGCCTGGACCATTGCTGCAAGTCCATCTCGCGTATCGTGTGTGGGACGCCAGCCTGCGGCCATCAGCTTGCCGGGGTCGGCTTGCAGTTCGCCGCCGATACGCTGCCAAAGCCCGGCGCGTCCGAGGCTGCGCAGCGCACGTTCGAGCAGAGCCGGTGGCAGGGGCACGAGCAGCGCGCGGCGGCCACGCGCCGCGCGCAGCGCTGCGATCACCTCGGAAAGTTTCAGCGCCGGCGGAGGATCGGCCACGATGTAGGTTTCGCCGATCGCGCCGGGCGACGACAGCACGAATTTCACCGCGGAGATGAAATTATCGATTCCGAGCATCGAGCGGCGGTTGGCGAAGCTCTTGAGCGGCAGCGGTCCGGGCAATGCCGCGACGCGCGCGAGCAGCGCCACATTTCCCTTGGCGCCGGGACCGTAGAGCACAGCCGGACGCAAGATCGTGAATGGCACGCCGGAAGCGCGCAATGCCGCCTCCGCAGCCAGTTTCGAACGGCCGTAGGCATCGGTCGGCGCCGGCGGATCCTGCTCGATCACGACGTGATCGGCGGACGGACCTGTCTGCGCGCGCAGCGAAGAGACGAAAATGAAATTGCCGATACCAGCTTCGGCGGCGGCCTTTGCAAGCTCGTCCGTCGCGGCGCGGTTGACGCGTTCGTAGAGTTCGGCGGTGACGCCTGAGCCAATGTGGGCAATAGCCGCGAGATGAAGCACACAGTCGACGTCCTCAAAAGCCGGCCGCCAATCGACTGCCTGAGCAAGATCGCCGTGCCGGAATACTTCAACGCCGCGCGGGAACGAATAGGGCGGTTCCCGTCGCACGGCGGCGCGTAGTGAGCAGTCGTCTTTTGCCAGAGCGGTGATCAGAGCGCGGCCGATGAAGCCGGTCGCCCCGGTCACCAGGATGTGGCTCATCGCTTGCCCCGCGCGAACCGCGACAAGACCCAGCCAACCAGTGCGCCCCCCGCGCAAAGTGCGAGAGTTGCTGCAAGCGCGCCCGGCACGATGACGCTCGCCAGCGCAAGTGCGGCGAGTCCGAGGTTGACGGCAAAAACGCGGGCGACGATCTCGGTGACGCTAAAGCCGCGGTCGGTGGCGCGCTGGTAATAATGCGTGCGGTGGGCCTGCCAGACGCGCTCGCCGTTCGACAGGCGGCGCACGAGCGTCAGCGTCGCATCGGCAAGGTAGTAGAGTGGCAACAGCAGCGCCGCCGCAAAATGGCCGCTGCCGGCGAGAAGGATCAGCAGCCAGCCGACAATGAGGCCGATCGGCAGACTGCCGACGTCGCCGAGAAAGAGCTTGGCAGTCGGCCGGTTGAAATAGGCAAAGCCGAGCATGGCGCCGCCAAGTGCCAGCGCCACCACGATGCCGCCCGGCGCCAGTGCGCCCAGGCAGCCGAGCGCCGCCAGCGCGCCGCAAATCGGAACGATCTCGGCGACGGTCATCCAATCGATGCCGTCCATGAAGTTGACGAGATTGACGAACCACAAACCGCCGACGAACAAGAGGA
>JASHRW010000110.1 GCA_030037065.1 Xanthobacteraceae bacterium | reverse complement strand
TCGAGCCTGCCGTGCGCGCCCGGTCCTATGCCGGCATATTCGTGGCCGCGCCAATAAATCAGATTATGCCGGCATTCTCTGCCGGGCCGCGCGTGATTGGAAATTTCATAGGCCGGCAATCCGTGCGCTGCGCAGATGTCCTGGGTTGTGTCGTAAAGAGCGCGCGCGGTGTCCTCGTCCGGCGTTTTCAGCTTGCCGGCCGCGTGCAGCGCGGCAAACGGCGTATCGGGCTCGATGGTGAGCTGATAGAGCGATAAATGCTCGCCCGCGTGTGCCAGCGCCGCTTTCAGCTCGCGCGCCCATTGCTGCGGCGTCTGCCCTGGCCGCGCATAGATAAGATCGAACGAATAGCGCTCGAACACTGCGCGCGCCACCGCGACGGCGTCGAGCGCTTCGCGCGCCGTATGCATCCGCCCAAGTTCGGCGAGCGCGCGGTCGTCGAGCGCCTGTACGCCGAGGGACACGCGGTTGACGCCGACCGCGCGATAGCCCCGAAAGCGCTCCGCTTCGACGCTGGTCGGATTGGCTTCGAGCGTGATCTCGGCATCGTCGGCGACGCGCCACTGCCGGGCGATCGAATTGAGTACTCCGGCGATCGTCGACGGCTGCATCAGCGACGGCGTGCCGCCGCCGAAAAAAATCGTCGATACGGTGCGGCCGCGCGTGCGCTCGCCGGTCGCCGTAATCTCATTGTGAAATGCGCGCAGAAAGCGGGCCTCGTCGACCGGCTCGCGACGCACATGGCTGTTGAAGTCGCAATACGGACACTTGGAAAGGCAAAACGGCCAGTGGATATAAACGCCGAAGGATTTTTCACCGTCGCTCAAGACACGCCTCCGCGAGTTTGACGAAGGCGCGGGCGCGGTGCGACAAGCCTTTGCCGCGCGGCGGCAAGCCATGTTTTTCTTCGCTTCCCATTTCGCCGAACGTCCGCGCGTGGCCGTCGGGCAAAAACATCGGATCGTAACCAAATCCGCGCTCGCCGCGTGGCGGCCAAACCAGCGTGCCGGCAACGCGCGCTTCGAATTCCTCGATATGACCGTCCGGCCAGGCGACGCACAGCGCCGAGACGAAATGCGCCTTGCGGCGATCGAGCGTGGTTGCGCCGCGCTCCCGCAGTTTTTGCTCGATCGTTTCCATGGCGTGGCGGAAATTCTTGTCCGGTCCGGCCCAGCGTGCCGAGTAAATTCCAGGCGCACCGTCGAGTGCGTCGACCGCCAGTCCCGAATCGTCGGCGAAGGCGGGTAGCTTCGCCGCCTGCGCGGCCGCTTCCGCCTTGATGCGCGCATTATCGCGAAAACTCATTCCCGTTTCTTCCGGCTCTGCAAGGCCCAATTCACCCGCTGAGATGGCGTTCACCCCGTAAGGCGCAAGGAGTTCGCGCATTTCCGTGAGCTTGCCCGGGTTATGCGTCGCGATAACCAGACGACAGATGACGGACGACGGAGGACAGATTTTGCGATGTGTCTTCAGCGGTTCAGCAACAGGCATCTGTCGTCCGTCTTCTGTCAGCCGTCAGCCGCACGCCATCTTCTGCAAGTCGATCAGCTTGGCTACACCCTTGCGGGCCAGTGCCAACAGAGTGGTTAACTGCTCTTCTGAAAACGGCACTTTCTCCGCGGTGGCCTGCACCTCGACGATATTGCCCGAACCGGTGAGGACGAAATTGGCGTCGGTCTCGGCTTGCGAATCCTCGGCATAGTCGAGGTCGAGTACCGCGACGCCGCCGCAAACGCCGCAGGAAATCGCCGCGATATGATCGCGCAACACCTCCATCGCGACCATGTCACGGGTCTTCATCCAGGCAAGACAGTCGTACAGCGCGATCCACGCGCCGGTGATCGAGGCGGTACGGGTGCCGCCGTCGGCCTGGATGACATCGCAGTCGATGGTGATCTGGCGTTCGCCGAGGCTTTTCAGATCGGCCACCGAGCGCAGGCTGCGCCCGATCAGCCGCTGGATTTCCACGGTGCGGCCGGTCTGCTTGCCGGCGGACGCTTCGCGCCTTGTGCGCTCGAGCGTGGCGCGCGGCAGCATACCGTATTCGGCCGTGATCCAACCGCGCCCCTGACCCTTGAGCCAGGGCGGCAGGCGGTCCTCGAGCGTGGCGGTGACCAGCACGTGGGTATCGCCGAATTTCACGAAGCAGGAGCCTTCGGCGAATTTCACCACGCCGCGCTCCAGCGAAACCGGGCGCAACTCATCGGGCTGTCGGCGACTGGGCCGCATGCTTCACTCCCGCTATCCCCCGCTACTGCCGGCTTGCGACCGACGAATGTGGGGCGCACGCTTGTAGGCGTTCTGATATGGTCGCCACAAGGGCATGGCCGCAGAGAGACCGGCATGGCAATGGAAGCAACGCAGACGCTGGCGAATTTTGCCGCCGCGTTCAGTTATGAGGGCCTTCCCGATCGCGTCCGCGATCATTGCAAGAATCTGCTGCTCGACGCCTTGGCCTGCGCCATCGCCGGCCGGCTCGGCGAGGAGACCGGACAGGTGGCGGCTTTTGCCGCGGCTTTGGCGCAAGGAGGGGAATCGAGCATCATCGGCGGCGACGTCCTGTCGCTCGCTGGCGCGACGCTGCTCAACGCTTATCTGGTCACCGCGGTGACCATGTGCGACGTGTACCGCCCGACGCTCACGCACATTACGCCGGAAGTGGTGCCGCCCGCGCTTGCGGTCGCCGAACGCGACGGGCTGTCCGGACGCGCGCTGCTCACGGCGGTTGCGGTCGGTTGCGAAGTGACGACCCGGATCGGGCTTGGCCTCGACTATTCGAAATTTCGCGCCCGCGGCTGGCACGGGCCGGGCGTTATCGGGCCGTTCGGCGCGGCAGCCGCCGTCGGATCACTGCTCGGCTTCGATGCCGACACCATGGCGCGGGCGTTCGGACTTGCCGGCAGTCAGGCCGCCGGCACATTCGCCGCCTGGGGAACGCCGACGGTGAAATTCCATCAATGCCGTGGCGCGTTGTCAGGGCTGATGGCGGCGCTCTTGGCGCAGCAGCAATTCGTCGCCACGCGCGAATTTCTCACCGCCAAGGATGGCGGCCTCTATGCCGCTTACGCGGACGGCGGCAATCCAAACGCCGCCGTGGCCGAGCTTGACAGCCGATGGGAGCTTGAACAGATCGCGCTGCGGCTGTGGCCGTCGGCCTCGCTCATTCAGGGCATGGTGACCGCGCTGTTCGATATCCTCGAGCGAACGCAGATCGAGTTCGGCCAAGTCCGCAAGGTCCGCATTGCGCTCAGTCCGGAAGCGCACAGGATGCACGGCGGATTTGGCGCCTACAGGGCCAAGTTCGAGGCGCTCCTGTCGGCGCATTACACCGCCGCCGTACTCCTGCACGACCGCGCGCTGACTTTGGCGCAGTTCGCGCCCTCTCGTTATGACGATCCCAGGCTGAGACGGTTTGCGGCGGAGCAAGTCGAAGTCCGTCCCGAGACATCGCTTGATGGTTCCCAGGCAATCGTGGATATCGACACCGCGGATGGCGGGACCTTCTCGGCGCGCTGCAAGCATCCGCTCGGCGCTTACGAGAATCCGCTGACACGCGCCCAGATCGCGCAAAAATTCCGCACCTACGCGCAAGGCATCCTGCCGGACACCACGATCGCCGATGTGATCGGCGCGGTCGACCAGCTTGAGGATTTTGCCTCCACCCGCAAGCTGATGGCGATGCTGCGCGCGGCACCACAGACCGCTTCGCAAGCGATGGCAGCCGCGGAGTGATATAGTCAGGCTCGGACAGGATTAAGGGTCGTAGTCCTTGAGCAGCCATGACCTCCCGCTTGCCGCGAACCAACTGGGCCTCGCTCAGCTCAACGAGCGTTCGCGCGAAATCTTTCGCCAGATCGTCGAGAGCTACCTGGCGACCGGGGAACCGGTCGGCTCGCGCAATCTGTCGCGCATTCTGCCGATGACGCTATCGCCGGCGTCGGTGCGCAACGTCATGTCAGACCTCGAACAGCTCGGCTTGGTCTATGCGCCGCACACCTCCGCGGGCCGGCTACCGACCGAAGTGGGGCTGCGCTTCTTCGTCGATGCGCTGATGCAGATCGGCGACCTCACCGAACAAGACCGCAAGGCGATCGAGGCGCAGGTCGCCGCCTCCGGTCAGGGAAAATCGGTCGAAGCAGTGCTGACCGAAGCCTCAGGCCTGCTCTCCGGCTTAAGCCGTGCCGCCGGCGTGGTGCTGACCGCGAAATCGAACCCGCGACTAAAACACATCGAATTCGTGCAGCTCGAACCCGAACGCGCACTCGTGGTCCTGGTCGGCGAGGACGGCCAGGTTGAAAATCGGGTCCTCAATTTGCCGGCGGGCCTGCCGGCATCGGCGCTGATCGAGGCCGGCAATTTCGTCAATGCACGCATCCGCGGCCGCACTCTCGAGGAGGTCAAGGCCGACGTCGAGATGAAGCTGAAGCAAGGACAGGCCGAACTCGATGCGCTGACGCAGAAGATCGTCGCCGCCGGCCTGGCGAGCTGGTCGGGCGGCGAGAGTGACGAGCGCAAGCTGATCGTGCGCGGTCAGGCGCATCTGCTCGAAGACCTCAAGGCGCTCGCCGACCTGGAACGCGTGCGGTTGCTGTTCGACGATCTGGAAACAAGGCGCGAAGTGATCGATCTCCTCGGCCGCGCCCAACAGGCTGAGGGCGTGCGCGTCTTCATCGGCTCGGAGAACAAGCTGTTCTCGCTGTCCGGATCCTCGACGATCGTGGCGCCTTACCACGACGCGTCCGGGCATATCGTCGGCGTTCTCGGCGTGATCGGCCCGACGCGGCTCAACTACGCCCGTATCGTTCCCATGGTGGACTATACCGCCAAGATCGTGAGCCAACTGCTCGGCCGCTAGCCGAGGCGCCGAACCCTGATCGCTTGATTTTTCCCCGATGAGCCCTGATATGCGGGACACAAGACGATGGGGAAGAACCATGGCGAAACACTCCGCTCGTGCTGAGGACGAAGCGGCTGCAGCCGGCGAGAATGCTGCGCCGGGCGCCGATCCGGCGCCCGTTGCGGAAGCCGCAGCGAACGCCGCTCCACAGGCCAACGCGGAACCCGGCACCGCGGCGCTGGTGGCGGAGTTCAAGGACAAGCTTTTGCGCACGCTCGCAGAGATGGAAAATCTGCGCAAGCGCACCGCCCGCGAAGTCGCCGATGCAGAACTGCGCGGCATCACCGCGTTTGCCCGCGACATGCTGGGCGTTGCCGATAACATGCGCCGCGCGCTGGACGCGGTTACCCCGGACGTTCGCAACAGCGGGCAAGCCGCGGTAGCCTCGCTGATTGATGGCGTCGAATTGACCGAGCGTGAACTGCTCAAGGCGTTGGAAAAGAACCGCGTGCGTCAGTTTGCGCCGCAGGGGGAGAAATTCGACCCCAACCTGCATCAGGCCATATTCGAAGTACCCGACGCCTCGGTCCCGGCCGGCCACGTGGTGCAGGTGGTGCAGCCCGGCTACATGATCGGCGAGCGCGTGCTGCGTCCGGCCCTGGTCGGCGTGTCCAAAGGCGGCCCCAAGGCGGCGCCTTCTGGACCGGCCGGCAATGACAACGTCAAGGCCCCGGTGCAAGAGTCTTAAAATCCAGCGTCCTTCGAGCGCTGTGGCTCGAACCGTCAGCGAAACGCGATGCTGTCACGGATGGCGCGCAGCCGCGATAACTCGCGGTCCCAAATCGCCGCGCGTGAAATGCCGACAATCTGCAGCGATGCGTCGCTGCCGAAGCGCAGCCATTGCACCACCATAAGATCGGAACCATTGCTGGCATCCTTGGCGTGCGCCACCGTCTCAAATCCTTCCTGGTCGTTGATGCGCACCGGCTCCGACATCGTGAGCTGGACGTCTTTAATTCCGCCAATGCTGCCGAAAGCGAGCCGCGCGTAATTTATTCTACCGTCTGTCGTGCTCGGGGCGCCCGGTACGACAGCAATGATGGCTCGCGCATCGAACTCGTATTCGGGCAGGCCCTGTGTTGCAATCATATGCGGATAGGCAGGCGCATCGACCAATAACAGAGCGCGTTCCGGAATCACGTTGGCGATCTGAAAACCGGCCATGTCTCCGACCGTAAACGGCAGCAAGCTTAAGAATTCCGATTTCGGCACATTTGCCCGTGCCGTAAGCGTGGCAAGCGCCGCACGCACAACGGCGTCGGAATAGGCTTTGGCGCTTACCGGCGCCTGCGCCGTGACGGTAACGGCGAAATCGCCGATCGGCATTAGCAGCAACCATTTGCGATATCGGACCTTGTCCGGGCCAAGCTGGGTCCCGACCACAAGATCGCCCGTGCCAATGCTAAGCTGCAGCGACTGGCGTTTTTCCAGCGTGACACCCTGTTTCTTCAACGCATCGTCGGTGAACGATTTTTTCATTTCGGCGTAGGCGCCGGCCGGAAACACGCTTATGACGATTCCGGCGTTCGCTTTGACATCTACGAATCCCGGGAAAGTCTTGCTCACCACCATGCCGGGCGGCGGCACAAGCCCGAGCCGCGAGCCAGGCGGAAAGACCGGCGCGGCGGGCGCGGCCCCCCATGCGGGAATCGCAAACATGATGAGCGCGAACGCCGCGGCAAGGCCGGCGCGCGCAGCCATGAATTTACTGATGTTGATCCTCATTATGCAGAGTCTCCGCCGCCGGCGTTACGCCTGAACCTCGATGCCCGGACGCGTCACCCGGCGAAGCGTCAAGTTGATCCGTCCACCGCCCGGGAGCAATGTCGATGTGCCCGGATAAATACGGTCGACGCCATGAAAAGCCAGCCGGTCGCCATCGGCAAGAACGAGCGCATCGCCGGAGCTTAATCGAAACGAACGGGTCGCATCGCTCCGTTTGCTCCCGCCGATGCGGAACAAGCAGGTATCGCCCAACGAAACCGAAACCACTGGGGCATTGAAATCCTCCTCATCGCGATCCTGATGCAGCCCCATCTTCGCCGCCGCGTCGTAGAAGTTGATCAAACACGCCTGCGGCTGGTATGCGTATCTGCCAAGCTCGTTCCAGATCGCGATCAATGCCTGCGGAATCGGCGGCCAAAGCCGGCCGGTAACCGGGTGATGCGGCTGGTAACGGTATCCAGCCTCGTCGGTGATCCAGCCGAGCGGGCCGCAATTGGACATGCGTACCGACATTGGCCGGCCTGACTTGGGCATGCCCGGTGTGAACAGCGGGGCTACCGCAAAGACTTGCCTCAAGACGGCGACCAAAGCCATCTGCGCGCCGCGGTCAAGATAGCCCGGGTAGAGCCGTAGACCGCCCGCGCCCGCCACCGCAACCGGTTCCATCTCGACCGCCATCTTGCCGGCTGTTTTCATGGTGTTTTTACCACTTTGTACGCATCGTGGCGCAATGTCTCTTCCTCCTCCCCAGGTCGGCATTGTGGCGCAACCCGGCCTCTGCGGCAAAATGCCGGTCGAGGAGATGTACGCCAAACTGACAGTCGCCGCGGCGGTCTTCCTTGTGGCGCTGCAGGTCTCCTATCTGATCTTTGCCGCCTTGGTGCCACCCGATCACTGGATCGAAAACACCAATTTCCTCATCGGGCGCGATTTTCTCAACACCTGGATGGGCGCCCGCTCATTCTTCTCTGGCGGTCCGGCACCGTGGTTCGACTATCACGTCTATAATCAAACGCTCCGACACATGTTCGGAGCAAGTTATCCGGAAGTGTACTGGTCGTATCCGCCGCACATGGTGCTGTTCGTTTGGCCGTTCGGTCTGGTGCCCTATGCGATAGCCTATGTCGCGTGGTGCCTGGTCGGCATCGCGCTTTATCTCTACGCCTCGTCGCGGGTTATTCCGCGCGGCCGGCTATTGTTTCTTGCCGTCGCGCCGGGCATCGCCGTGTGCGCGTTCTTCGGCCAGAACGGCTTTTACACCGCGGCGCTCCTGATCGGCGGACTTTTCAGCCTCGACCGTCGGCCGATCCTCGCCGGCGTGTTGTTCGGCATCCTCACCGTCAAGCCGCAACTCGGGTTGTTGCTGCCCGTGGTGCTGTTGCTGGAACGGCGCTGGCTGACCATCGCGTCAGCGATCATAACGTCGGCGATTTTGTTCGCCGTCACCGGCATGCTGTTCGGCTGGAACATCTGGCTCGACTTCTGGCACAAGGTCGTGCCGCAGCAGGTGTGGCTCACCGAGACGAGCAGCGGCCTGCTCTACGCCATGGTGGGTACGCTGTTTTATGCGGCCCGCATGCTGTTTCTGCCGCTCGAGGCCGCCTGGGTGATCCAATATGCGGCTTCGGCGCTCGCCTTGGCGGCGGTGGTATGGACCTATTGGAGACGGCGCGATCGCGACCTGTCCTTTGCATTGCTGATCACTGCGACGTTCCTGTTTACGCCCTACATCCTCAACTACGACATGGTGATCTTCGGCTTTGTCGTCGCGCTGTTGCGCGACCGGGCCGACAACACCGAATACGATCATCGGCTCTATATCGCCGTGTGGGCGCTGCCGGTGGCGATGATGCTGGCGGGATTTTTCTGGATTCCGCTGGCGCCGATCGTGCTGATCGCGTTCGCTTACAGGCTGCTGGTGCGGCTCAAGCGCGGCAGCGCGGGCGAAATTCAGCCGCAGCCGTTAGCGCTGGCGGCCGCAGCCGCCTAGCGCCACCGCGAGCGGTTCACGCCGCCCGATCGGCTGCGACCTTCTCCGGAACCAAACGCACGCTGTCGAGCGCGTCCCGGACCCCGGCCCCGCCGGCTTCGTGATATTCGGCATCCTCGTTGACGTTCCACACGTCGTAGATTCGCTCGCCCGCCAGAATATTTCGCACGGTGAGCATCGCCGTCATCATCGCGTGGTCCTGATTGTTGTAGCGATGCATGCCGTTGCGGCCCACCACATGCAAGGTCGGATAGCTGCCTTCCAGATCGCGCCTGATGGTGGCGACGTTGTCGCGATAGCTTTCGTCATAGACCGGATAGGCCTTGGCTTGACGGACCACGCAGGCGTCGACGACGTCGTCGGGCAAAACAAGGCCGATCTTCGCCGCTTCCTTTTTGGCCAAGGCGATGAGGTCGCCGTCGGCAGCATTCCACAATCCGTCGCCTTCGAAGCAGAAATACTCCAGGCCCAGGCAGCTCATTCCGTCCGGCACCATCTCGGGCGACCAGGAACGGAAGTTCTGCACCCGCCCGACTTGCACACTCGGATCGTGGATGTAGATCCAGTTGTCGGGAAACAATTCGCCTTTGCGCACCATCAACGCGACGGTGAGGAAATCGCGGTAGCGCAGCGCCCGCGCGTGCAGGAGCGATATCGGCGTCGGCTTGATACGCTCGACGAGTTCGCGCAGCGGCGCCGAGCTGACGACATGGCGGGCCGTATAGATTTCGCGCCTGCCGCCGATATCGACGGCCTCGACACGCCAGTGCTGCCGGTCGGCGTCATATTCGATCGCCGCGAGATCGTGCCCCATGAGGATGCGGCCGCCACGTGCCGTAATCTTGTGCGCCGCTGCCTGCCACATCATGCCTGGGCCCTTGCGCGGGTACTGAAAACTCTCGATCAGCGTCTTGACCGTATCGGCGCCAACATTGTGGGCACCGGACCGTTTGCGGGCGAGCCGCAGCGACCGCCGGAGCCCGTTCACGACGGCGGCCGCCAGATCGAGGCCCTTGATGCGCTGCGCCGCCCAATCGGCGGAGATCTCGTCGCACGACATGCCCCAGACCTTCTCGGTGTAGGTCTTGAAGAAGATCTGGAACAATCGCTCGCCGAACTGATTGCGCACCCATTCATGGAACGTGCGCGCCTGCCCAACCGGGAAGATTTTCGCGTAGGCGTAGGACAAAAGGCACGCGGCGCTGGTGAACACGCCGAGCTTCAGCAGCGCTTCGAACGCCTTGAGCGGATAGGAGAAGAACTTGCCGTTGTAATAAATGCGCGACAAGCGCGGCCGTTCGATGAAATCGTCGGGCAGGATCTCCTGCCAAAGCGCGACAACCTCCTTCGACTTGGAGAAGAAGCGGTGGCCGCCGATGTCGAACAGGAAACCCTTGTAGTCGACGGTGCGGCTGATGCCGCCGACATAGAGCGGATCGCGTTCGATGACGATGACCGAGCGGCCTTCTTTGGCAAGGCAATAGGCTGCGGTGAGCCCGGCCGGCCCGGCGCCGATGACGATGGCGTCAGCATCGACAGTCATGGCCGCTCAAGCATGCCGGCGCGGCCGGAAGGCGAACATCGCCTGGCCCGAATAGGAAACCAGCGCCCCGGCAGCCGCACCGATCAGCACGGCAAGCTGCGGGATCGCGCTTAGAATCGTAAGCACAAGGGCGGCGAAGACCGTGTAGCTCACCGCCTGCGCCACGGCAGCGACGGTTGCGTATCGGATGGCCTCGTCGGCTGGCTGGCGCCCGCTGCAATCAAAGGTGAGCGCGCGGTTGAGCCGCCAGGTCACGAGCGTCGCCACGGCCAGTGAGACAACCCTCGCGGCCAGCGGATTCGGAATGTGAACCATGATGGCCGTAAAGACGGCAAGATCGGTAATCAGCCCCAGTCCGCCGACAGCAAGAAACCGAATGGGCCGCGGCAAAACCTCGAAGAACTTGCGAATGGGATCGACCGCAGAGATCCCAGGCGCGGGTGCTGCGCTCGCCGCCGCGCCGTACTCGACATTGCCGCCGTGCATTGCGTCACCCCAAGCGAAGTCTGCCGATCCGGCACGATTCCCGGCTGTCCGTAGGCTCCTCTCGCTTGCGGCATCACTGGCAGCCTTTCCTTAATTGCAGGCTAGCGTGCTCGCGTAAAAGCCGCCGGCTGTGCGACACCGTTAAAAGAACCTCAATGGAGCGCCGGGCGGCTCGATATCGTCGGCGTGCCGTTCTCGCGCCAGACTGTAAAATGCGGGCGCAAAGCACGCTGCGCATGAGGATTCCTGTCTTGCGGGGCGATCACGCTCTCCTATATGAGCGAAGGGTAATCGCCCGGAAGTACCGGGTGATCGTGAGGTTGTACGGGGGTCGGATTTGAAGGGCGCCTTTGGGCCTGCCCGACCTGCCGAGAAGGAGAGGATTAACAACCATGGCAAAGGTCATCGGTATCGATCTCGGAACCACGAATTCGTGCGTCGCCGTCATGGAAGGCAAGACGCCGAAGGTTATCGAGAATGCGGAGGGGATGCGCACCACGCCGTCGATCGTCGCTTTTACGGATGAGGGCGAGCGGCTGGTCGGTCAGCCGGCAAAGCGCCAGGCCGTCACCAATCCAGAGCGGACGATTTTCGCCGTCAAGCGGCTGATCGGCCGGCGCTATGACGACCCGATGGTGGAGAAGGACAAGAAGCTCGTTCCCTATAAGATTTCGCGCGCCTCTAACGGCGACGCCTGGGTCGAGATCGAAGGCAAAACCTATTCGCCCTCGCAGATTTCCGCCTTCGTGCTGCAAAAGATGAAGGAGACCGCGGAAGCCTATCTGGGCGCCAAGGTCGAGCAGGCTGTCATCACCGTTCCCGCCTATTTCAACGACGCGCAACGCCAAGCCACCAAGGACGCCGGCAAGATCGCCGGCCTTGACGTGCTGCGCATCATCAACGAGCCGACGGCGGCCGCGCTTGCCTACGGCCTCGACAAGCAGAAGACCGGCACCATCGCGGTCTACGACCTCGGCGGCGGCACGTTCGACATCTCGATCCTTGAGATCGGCGACGGCGTCTTTGAGGTGAAGTCGACGAACGGTGACACGTTCCTCGGCGGCGAAGATTTCGATATGCGGCTCGTCAATTATCTGGCCGACGAATTCCAGAAAGAACAAGGTATCGACCTGCGCCGCGACAAGCTGGCGTTGCAGCGGCTCAAAGAATCGGCGGAAAAGGCCAAGATCGAGCTGTCGTCGACGACCCAGACCGAAATCAACCTGCCGTTCATCACGGCCGATGCATCCGGTCCGAAGCATCTCACCATGAAGCTCACCCGCGCCAAGTTCGAGGCGCTGGTCGACGATCTGGTGCAGAAGACGATCGCGCCGTGCAAGCAAGCGCTCAAGGACGCCGGCCTCTCGGCGGCAGAGATCAACGAAGTGGTCCTGGTCGGCGGCATGACTCGCATGCCGAAGGTGCAGGAGGTCGTGAAGCAATTGTTCGGTAAGGAGCCGCACAAGGGCGTCAATCCGGACGAGGTCGTGGCGGTGGGCGCCGCGATTCAGGCCGGCGTGCTGCAAGGCGACGTCAAAGACGTGCTGTTGCTCGACGTGACGCCGCTGTCGCTCGGCATCGAGACGCTGGGCGGCGTGTTCACCCGGCTGATCGATCGCAACACCACGATCCCGACCAAGAAGGGCCAGGTGTTCTCCACGGCCGAGGACGGTCAGACCGCGGTGACCATCCGCGTGTTCCAGGGCGAACGCGAAATGGCGGCCGACAACAAGCTGCTCGGCCAATTCGATCTGGTCGGCATTCCGCCGGCGCCGCGCGGCGTGCCGCAAGTCGAGGTCACCTTCGACATCGACGCCAACGGCATCGTCAATGTGTCGGCGAAGGACAAGGGCACCGGCAAGGAACAGCAGATCCGCATCCAGGCGTCGGGCGGCTTGAGCGAGGCCGACATCCAAAAGATGGTCAAGGATGCCGAGGCTCACGCCGAGGAGGACAAGAAGCGCAAGGCGCAGGTCGAAGCGAAGAACCATGCCGAGGCTCTCGTCCATGCGACCGAGAAGACGCTGACCGAGCATGGCTCTAAAGTCGGCGACGCCGACCGCCGTGCCATCGAGAACGCCATGGCCGATCTGAAAGAGGCCTTGAAGGGCGATGATGCCGAAGCCATCACGGCGAAGGCCAATGCGCTGCAGCAGGCCTCGATGAAGCTCGGCGAGGCGATGTACAAGCAGGCTGCCGAGCAGCCGCAAGGCGCCCCCGGCCCCGACGCCGGCGAAGCCAAGAAGGACGACGTCGTCGACGCCGAATTCACCGAGGTCGACGACGACAAGAAGAACAAGAAATCCGCCTAGGTAAACGGTCACTCGATATGTGCAAGCTTCCCACTCGGATCACCTCCCCCCTTGAGGGGGAAGTCGGTCGCGAAGCGACCGGGAGGGGGGTTTGAAACATACCGCTCGCTCTGAGAACTTACCCCCCGCCCCCCTCAAGGGGGGCGGGAACGCGCTTCCCATGCGTTGAACGCATTCTCATATGTCTCTCGGTTAGAGATCGGCGATGGCCAAGCGCTGCTATTACGAAACCCTCTCGGTCGAACGCACTGCGACCGATAGCGACATCAAAGCCGCGTTTCGCAAGCAGGCGATGAAATGCCACCCGGACCGCAATCCGGGAGACAAGGACGCCGAGCACCGCTTCAAGGAAATCAACGAAGCCTACGAGATCCTGAAAGACCCGGACAAACGGGCGGCCTACGATCGGTTCGGCCATGCCGCCTTCGAACATGGCATGGGGGGCGGTGCGGCGGCTGGCTTCGGCGCCGACTTCGCCACCACCTTCTCCGATATCTTCGACGATCTGTTCGGCATGGGCGGTCGCCGCGGACGCGGTTCCGGCCGCGAGCGTGGCGCCGATCTGCGCTACAACATGGAAATCGCGCTGCACGAAGCCTTTGTCGGGAAGACCGCACAAATCCGCATCCCGACCTCGGTCACCTGTGAGACCTGCTCCGGCTCCGGCGCCAAGCCCGGCTCCAAGCCGAAAGCCTGTCCGATGTGCGGCGGTCAGGGCAAGGTGCGCCACGCTCAGGGATTCTTCACGCTGGAACGTACCTGTCCGAATTGCCAGGGCCGCGGTCAGGTGATCGATAGCCCGTGCGCGTCGTGCTCCGGCTCAGGTCGGGTCACCCGCGAGCGCACGCTGTCGGTGAACATTCCGCCCGGCGTCGAAGATGGTACCCGCATACGCCTCGCCGGCGAGGGCGAAGCGGGCGTACGCGGCGGTCCGGCCGGCGATCTCTATATTTTTCTCTCTATCGGCGCGCACCCGTTCTTTCAGCGCGAAGGCGCCGACCTGCACTGCCGCGTACCGGTTTCAATGGTGACGGCAGCCACCGGCGGCGAATTCGACGTTCCGACCATCGACGGCGGCAAAACGCGGGTCAAAGTGCCCGAGGGCACGCAATCGGGCCGGCGTTTCCGGTTGCCGGGCAAAGGTATGCCGGTGCTGCGCTCCCGCCAGAGCGGCGATATGTACGTTCAGGTCGTGGTCGAGACGCCGCAAAATCTGACCAAGAAACAGCGCGAGCTGTTGGCCGAGTTCGATCGACTCTCCTCCAACGAGACACACCCCGAATCCACAGGTTTCTTTGGCAAGGTCAGGGAATTTCTTGACGGCCTCGGCGGACGCGCGACGTCTGCTTGAAACCTGCTGGTGTTTACGTCGCAAATGCTTTAAAAACGGCGAAACTTTGTCGCGTGGGATACTATGCCTCTGGCTGCTCTGCAGAAATTCGAACAGACCCTCGAGCGGCAAGTCCGCATTCTGGAAGTCAAAAAGTATCGGATCGGCCGCACAATCGAGCGGCAGATCCGGCTATTCGAGCGCAAGAAAGGCATCCCCTTCGACGACGAGGTGCGCTTCATCCGCTCGTGGCTGGAACGACCGCTGTCGACCGGTGCCGTTGCGCCTTCCGGCAAAGTCCTGGCGCGCGCCATGGCGCGCTACGTTGATCCGCGCAGCAATGGGCCGATAGTCGAACTGGGGCCGGGGACCGGACCGGTGACCGAGGCTTTGGTGAAGGCCGGCGTCGCTCCGTCGCGGCTTGTCCTCGTTGAATTTAATCCAGCCTTCTGCCGCATCCTGCGTGCTCGCTACCCCGAGGCCACTTTGGTGCAGGGCGATGCCTACAGCCTGCGGCGACTGCTTGAGACGCTTCTCATCCAACCGGCTGCCGCCGTCGTTTCCGGTCTGCCGCTCGTCACCAAGCCGATACGGCAGCGGCTGCGGCTTCTCCGCGATGCGTTCGACTTGATGGTGCCGGGCGCACCGTTCGTGCAGTTTACCTATTCGATGGCATCGCCGGTGCCCAGGCGCAATGGCGGCTTCTCCGCCGAAGCATCCGAACGCATCTGGATGAATCTGCCGCCGGCGCGGGTGTGGGTGTATCGGCGATCGGACGACAGATGACGGACGACAGACGTCGGAACGTTTTTGATCTGTCCTCTGTCGTCCGTCCGCCGTCGTCTCGCCTCCGATAGTCATGCTGGCTCCGAAGATCCTCGTCATCCCCGGCTCCTTGCACAGCGGCTCGTACAATGCACGGCTCGCCGCACTTGCCGCCAAAGAGCTGGCGCTGGCCGAAGCCGAAGTGACCCGCATTTCGCTTGAGGACTATCCGCTGCCGCTGTTCGATGCCGAGGCCGTGGCCGAGAGCGGGCCGCCGCAGCACGCCGTGCAGCTGCAGCGCATGCTGGCCGCGCACCAAGGCGTCTTCATCACCAGTCCCGAATACAACGCCTCGGTGACGCCGCTTGTTAAGAACGCAATCGATTGGTCGTCGCGCGTGCGCGGCGAGCCGAACTATGCGACGTTCAAGGATTGCGTTTTCGCCATCGGTGCGACATCAAACGATTCCGGCGGCGGCATACGTTCGCTCATGGCGCTGCGCCAAATCCTCGAACTCGGCTGCGGCGCGTTGGTTATTCCCGAGCAGATCAGCATTGCCAATGCGGCGCAGGCGTTCGACGACATGGATAACCTCAAGGACGAAGCGCTTGCCGAGGAACTAAAGGCGCTCGCCCGCCGGCTTGTCGCGCTGGCGCGCGTCATGGCGTGATGGAGGAAGGATGCAGCCACAAGCGCGCGAGCGCCTGATCGTCGCTCTCGATCTCTCCTCGGTCGACGAGGCGAAGGCCATGGTCGCGCGGCTCGGCGAAGCGGTTTCGTTCTATAAGATCGGCTACCAGCTCGCCTTCGCCGGCGGCCTTGCCTACGCGGCGGCGCTAGTGGAAGCCGGCAAGCAGGTATTCCTCGATCTGAAACTCCACGACATCGGCAATACGGTTGCCGAGGGCGTCAAAAGCGTATCGCGGCTCGGCGCCACGTTCCTGACCGTGCACGGCTATCCGCAGACCATGAAGGCTGCGGCGGAGGCGCGCGAGGGCGCCTTGCGCATTCTCGCCGTCACCGTGCTCACCTCTTACGACGATGCCGATTTGAAGCACGCTGGTTACGACGCAACAGTAAAAGCGCTCGTCGCCGGTCGTGCAGAACAGGCCCGCATTCTCGGCGTCGACGGCGTAGTTTGTTCGCCCGAGGAGGCGGCGACCGTGCGCGGCATCGTCGGCGATAGGCTTTGCCTGGTCACGCCCGGCATACGCCCGGCCGGAACGGCGGCCGGCGATCAGAAGCGCATCGCAACGCCGGCGGCGGCGATCGCGGCCGGGGCCGATTATCTGGTGGTGGGCCGCCCGATCATCGCCGCGACCGATCCGAAGGCCGCAGCGGAAGCAATTGTCGAAGAAATCACGCAACAAACAACCAAGGAGAAATGACATGGCTAAGGGCTATTGGATCGGGCGCATCGACGTGCATAACGAGGAAGGCTACAAGCCCTACGCGGCGGCTAATCAGGCGATCTTCAAAAAGTTCCACGCCCGCTACGTGGTGCGCGCCGGCAAGTTCGAAGGGATGGAGGGAACGAGCCGCTCGCGCAACGTGGTGATCGAATTTCCCGATTACGCGACCGCACTCGCCTGCTACCGCTCGCCGGAATATCAGGCCAACATCAAGGTGCGGCAGCCGCACGGCGTTGTCGATCTCATCGTCGTCGAGGGCTACGACGGCCCGCAGCCATCATGAATGATGCTGAAATTAAAAGGGAGCGCGCGATGCCCAAAGGCTACTGGATTCCGCACATCGATGTGAGCGACCTGGAAGGCTACAAAGCCTACATGGCGGCGACGCCGCCGGCGCACGAAAAATACGCAGGCACCGCGCTCATCCGCGGCGGCAAGTGCGAAGTGGTCGAGGGCCGGCAGCGTTCGCGCAATGTGCTGCGGGAGTTTCCCGATTACGCCGCCGCGCTCACCTGCTATCGCTCACCCGAGTATCAGGCCGCACGGCTGCTGCGTTTGCCGCACTCGCAGTGCGATTTCGTCATCGCCGAAGGGTATGAGGGCCCACAGCCTCAGCCGGGTACGACGCCGCCCGCCGCGGCACGTAAAGGCTATTGGATCGGCCACAGCGATGTGACCGATCCCGAGCCCTACAAGCGTTACATGGCCGCCGACCAGCCGGTGCTCGGCCGCTTCGGCGGGATTTATCTGGTGCGCGGCGGCAAGCAGGAAATCACCGAGGGCAGGGCACGCAGCCGCACGGTGGTGCTGGAATTTCCGAGCTACGAAGCGGCGCTTGCCTGTTATCGCTCGGACGATTATCAGGCGGCGAAAAAATTCCGCGATGGCAACGCCTTGTTGGACCTCGTCATCGTCGAGGGTTACGACGGCCCGAAGTTCTGACGCTTTCCAGCGCTCCGTAGCCTCGCTATATCGGCGATAACCGGGAGAAAGCCGATGGCCGACATGCGGGTGGTGATTGCCGGCGCCGGCGGGCGCATGGGACGGACGCTCATCGCCGCTGTCGCCGCCAGCAAAGACCTCAAGCTCGTCGGCGCCATCGAGGCCGAGGGCGCCGCGGTGATCGGCCGTGACGCCGGCGAACTCGCCGGCCTGGGCCCGAACGGGATCAAAGTCACGACCGACGCCGCCCGGCTCCTGCAACAGGCCGACGGCTTGATCGAATTCACCATTCCGGCGGCGACGCTCGCATTCGCCGAGCTGACCGCCGCCGCCGGCATCGTCCATATCATCGGCACCACCGGCCATTCGGCCGAAGAAGAGAAAGTCATCGCCAAGGCGGCGAGCCGGGCGAAAATCGTCCAAGCTGGCAATTTCAGCCTGGGCGTCAATCTGCTCGTCGCGCTCACGAAACGCGTCGCCAGGACACTCAACGACGACTACGACATCGAGATCGTGGAAATGCACCACAACAGAAAAATCGACGCGCCATCGGGCACGGCGTTGATGCTCGGCCGTGCGGCGGCCGCCGGCCGCGGTGTCGATCTGGCCCAGCATGCGGTGCGCGGCCGCGATGGCGTGACCGGCGCGCGCAACGCGGGCAACATTGGATTCGCCTCGCTGCGCGGCGGTACCGTGGTCGGCGAGCATTCCGTCATCTTCGCCGGCCCGGCCGAGCGTGTCGAACTCACCCACCGCGCCGAGGACCGCATGATCTTCGCCCGCGGCGCGCTGCATGCGGCGTTGTGGGCGCGGGACCAGAAGCCGGGGCTTTATTCGATGGCTGATGTTTTGCAGGTCGAGGACCTATAGAGCGCGATCGCGGCAAGTGGACCCCGGTCTTCTTGAAAGATCGTGCTCCAACGATAACCGGAGCTGGACGACGATTCGAAAAGACGTCACTGGCTCTTGCTGGTCGCCAAGGCCTTTCGGTTCAAAGGCCAGTCGCAAACGTCCTATTGGTCGAACCGCCGTTCGATCTCGGACGCTTTCGCCATAAGATCGACCGCTAGTTCCTCCAACGCCTGCGACATCTCATGGTCTATGCAGTCGCCGGCCGAGCGGGTGCATCGCTCGGCCAGGGAGCGCAGCTCATCTGCAATACTTTTGATCATAACCCTCGGAATCCATTCAAAATCGGCCGGGTTCTAGAGTATTTTCCGGAAAAGTGGCTGCCGGTTTTCCGAAGAAAATGCGACCAAACCTATAAAACTAGAGCGCTTGCCGATTCAACTTGATCGGCAAGTGCTGTAGGGCAATCCGTTCGCGGGCGTCTTGTCGTTTGTCGCCAAAAATTTGTGATTTGCGGCCAATAGCGATCCGCAAGCCTATCGGAAAGAGCTGCCGGCCGATTGCTGCCGTTGCGCCCGCGCGGCGCTTGGAGCCATCCCGGTCCAACGGTGGAATGCGCGGGTAAACGCACCGATTTCCGCATAGCCGAGCAGCCAAGCGATTTGCGAAATCGGCGTCGCATCGTCGGCAAGATAGCGATTAGCCAAAGCGGACCGCATCTCCTCCAGTATGGCGGCAAACGACGAGCCTTCGGAAGCCAGCCGCCGCGTCAGCGTGCGCGGGCTGATGCCAAGGCTTGCTGCCACCAGATCGGCGCGCGCCTGGCCGTGGGGCAGCAGAGCCGCGATCGTATTCGCCACCTTGACCGTCAGCGGCCTCGATTTCTGCTCGCGACGCGCCAGCGCAGCCTCGCAGTTTTGCACGCACAGCCGATGCAGATGCGGGTCAGCGGACACGATCGGCAGATGCCAGCTTGCGGCTGGAAGTTCGATCTCGTCGACGCCGGTTTCGGTTTCAATATCGCTGTCCAGGAATCGTGCGAGCGCATTCACGTCGCCCGTAATCCGATGCATCACGCGCACCGTGGTCGGATGGAGGGAACGCCCGGTCAAATGCCGGAGACCACGGACGAGGAATGCGATAATTGCGCCGATCTGATGGACGTCGATGTGACGCGGCACGCCTGCATAATGCAGGCCGATGCGAAGGGATTTTCCCTTGCTAACTCTGAGCCGCACGCCATCGTTCTGAATTTTGACGTAACGCTCGACGCGGCGCAGCGCATCGCCAAGCGTATCGGCGGATGCGGCCACGTAATACAGCAATCCCATTTCGCGGAAATCGACCCCGCCGGCAAGATGAAAGCCGAGCAGTTTGTCGCCCAGCACCTCAGCGACCAGTTCGACAAACTTGATTTGATTGATGACGCCAAGCGTCGCGGTCGGGTCTTCGATGACGTCAATGCTCAAGCCGGCCTGTACGACAAGTGGCACCACGTCGATGCCCTTGGCTTTGGCATGCCGATAGGCCAAGCGCGACAGCACGCCCGCGCAGCGTCGCGACGAAGCGATGTGTATCACTGCGGTCTTTGCCATCGGTCGAATTCCCCGGCCGCCGCAAGCCGCCCATCATAGCATTTGACGTCGTCTTGCTTCAAAGTAACCGGTGCTTCGCCGCCGGAGCGCGGACGCAGCCGAGCGCCAAGAGGTGTCCATGACCATTCGCATCGCCGCCATCGAGGTCAGCCATTGGCACGCGCTCAACGATGCCGCCTATCTCCGCCACCTCACGGCCATGCCGGACGTCGAACTGGTCGGCATTCAGGATACCGATGCGGCTCTGGTCGCCAACCGGGCGGCCGCGGTGAAAAACCCGCCGACCTTCACTGATTACAAGAAGATGCTGGCCGAGACACGCCCGGATTTCGTTCTGGCGCTAGGGCGGCACAGCCAAATGGCAGCAATTGCCCACGACCTGCTCGATGCCGGCTACCCGTTCCTCATGGAAAAGCCGATGGGGATCAACGCCGCCGAGGTGGAGGCGGTGGCCGCCAAGGCGGCGAAGCTCAATGCCTTCGTCGCCGTCCCGCTCGCCCAGCGCTATGCGCCATTCGCCGTGCGGGCGCGCGAGCTTCTCGACGCCAAGCGTCTCGGAAAACTGTCGCACATTTACGTCCGCATCAACCGGCCCGCGCCGGCGCGCTATCAGGCCTGGGATTGCGCCTGGATGCTCGATCCTGTCGAGTCAGGCGGCGGCTGCCTTCGCAATCTCGGTCCTCACGGCCTCGATATGTTTCTGCATCTGACCGGCGAGGACGCACAAGTGATCGGAGCGCAATTGAGCGCGCGGGCGCACGAACGCCCAGTCGAGGATTACGCCACGGTCATACTACGCTCGACGAGCGGCATTCTCGGCACCGTCGAAGTCGGTAACGGATTTCCCCGCGACGGCACTGACGGCGAGTGGAAGATCGCCGGTCGCGACGCCATTCTGACAATGAAGGATGGCGTGCTGAAGCTTTCCACCGCTGCAGGCGACGAAATGTTGCCGGGCACCGACGTTACCTCATCTTATTTCACGACGCTGCGCGACGCGCTCGAGCGTTGGCAAAAAGGTGCAGCGCCGCAGATCAGCGTGCACGATTGCGCGCGCGTCGTGCGGCTGATCGATCAAGCGTACGCGTGCGCTCGGCGAAGTCGCTGATGCATTGATTAGAGTAGCGCGGCCCGATCCCGGCAGAGCCGGTGACTTTGCCGCAGCTGCGCGAACCGGACCGGGCTTGACCGCGGACATTGGCGAAGCATACGCTGCCGCTCTCGCATAGCTGATCTACCATTCGTGCAAGGCTGCCCCTCAGCCGGTAAGAAGAACACGAGAAGAGCAGAGGCGGAGAGGCGCAAACCTGGGAGGTTGCGCATGAACTGTCGCTTTGGACTAGCGCTCGCGAGCCTGCTGTTGTCGTCGTGGCCGCTCGCAGCAAACGCGGCGGATACGATCAAAATCGGCTTTCCGATCCCGTTGTCCGGGCCCGTCGCGGTCTATGGCCAACCGGTCCTTAAAGGCGCCCAATTGGCGGTCTCACAAATCAACGCTAACGGCGGCGTGCTCGGCCGAAAGCTCGAACTCTTGGTACGCGACAGCAAGGCCAACGCCGACGAGGCGGTGCGCGTGTCGCGCGAATTGATCATCAAGGATGGCGTGGATTTCCTGGTCGGCACCGTGACCTCGGCCGAGGCGCCGGCGGTATCGACCGTCGCCAAGGAAAACAAGATCGTCTTCCTCGCGCCGGTCGCGGAATCGACGATACTGACCGATCCGCAGCACATTCACCCCTACATCTTCCGTACCAACTCGAACACCGATGTGGAAGGACTGGCGTCGGCGACCGAAATCGCGCGATGGAAGGACGTTAAAACCGTGGCGACGATCGGTCCGGACTATGCCTACGGACGCGATCTGATCGCCGCCGTCGTCGCCAACCTGAAGAAGCTGCGGCCGGACATCCAGATCGTCGATCAACAATGGCCGAAGCTGGGCGAGCCCGATTTCACCTCGTTCATCACCGCGCAGATGAGCAAGAAGCCGGACGCGGTCGAGTGTGCGGTGTTCGCCGGCGATTTCATCACCTTCGCCAAGGAGGCGGCGCCGCTCGGCTATTTCAAGATGATCGACAACCGCATGGTGGACAGCGGCGGCGTCGGCACTATCGAGGAGGTGAAGGCACTCGGCAACGATTATCCCTACGGAATCGTTGCCAACACAGAGGATCCGGTGATCTGGACCAGCGGCAATGAGCCGCCGGAACATGCCAAATACATCGCCGCTCTGCGGCAGTTCACCCATGAGCAATACCCGCCGAGCTGGGCCGTCCAAGGCTACCTGACGGTCAGCGCGCTGGCCGATGGCATCAGGAAAGCGGGCAGCACCAATTCCGACGCGGTATCGAAGGCGTTGATTGGCATGACGTTCGACACGCCGATCGGCAAGCGCACCTTCAACGTCAAATTCCACGAGACGTTTCAACCCGAATTCTACGGCACCATGGTCAAGGAGGCGGCCTATCCGTTCGCGGTCATGAAGGATCCGGAATTGTTGCCGCAATCCTATACGCCGACCAACTGACGACGGTATCAGGAGCTCGTTTGCCGCCCAATGGCGCACTCTGCGGACTTGCTGCGGACTTGCCGAGGGCTTGGCGGCCTTGATCGCCGCAGGCTTTAGTCGTGTCACAGATGTAAACTCGTGTAGGGAGGTTGGCATGTATCGTCGTTATTGCCTGGCGTTGGCTTTCGCTGCCGCCGCCATGTGGCCTGCTGCGTCGAAGGCGGCAGACATCAAAATCGGATTCCCGATCCCGCTCTCCGGCCCAACGGCCGTTTACGGCAAGCCGGTCCTCGCCGGCGCGCAAATGGCGGTGGCCGAGATCAACGCCAAGGGCGGCGTTCTCGGCAGGAAGCTCGAAATCCTGCCACGCGACAGCAAGGCTAACGCCGACGAGGCCGTGCGACTGTCGCGCGAGTTGATCATCAAAGACGGCGTCGATTTTCTGGTCGGCACCCTGACCTCGGCCGAGGCGCCGGCGGTATCGACCGTCGCCAAGGAAAACAAGATCGTCTTCATCGCGCCGACCTCGAAAAGCACGATCCTGACGGATGCGCAGCACATTCATCCGTACATCTTCCGGGTGGCCTCGAACACCGATGTCGAAGGACTCGCCGGCGCGACCTTGATGGCGCGTTGGAAGGACGTCAAAACCGTTGCCACGATCGCGCCCGATTACGCTTATGGCCGCGACTCGATGGCTGCCTTCATTAAGGCGCTGAAAAAGATGCGTCCCGATATCCAGATCGTCGATCAGCAATGGCCCAAGCTCGGCGAGCCCGACTTCACGTCCTTCATCACCGCGCAGATGGGCAAGAAGCCGGACGCGATCTATTCCGCGCTGTTTGCCGGCGACTTCGTCACCTTCACCAAGGAAGCGACGCCGCTCGGCTATTTCAAGGCAATCAACAACCGGTTTATTGACGGCGCCGAGATCGGCACGACCGACGAAGCGCAGGCCTTGGGCAAGGATTACCCCTACGGAGTCATCGGCGACAGCTACGACCCGGTGCTGTGGACCGGCAACGAGCCGCCGGTCCACAAGACGTTCATCGAAGATTTGAAAAAGTTCACCCACGCGCAATATGCGTCGGGCTGGTCCATCGTCGGCTACCAGTCGATCTATGCGCTGGCCGCGGGCATCACGAAGGCCGGCAGCACCAATTCGGATGCGGTTTCGAAGGCGCTGACCGGCTTGACCTGGGATACCCCGGTGGGCCCGCGCACCTTTAGCGTCAAGTCGCATGAAACCTTCGCGCCGGAATACTGGGGTGAAATGATCAAGGAGCCCGGCATTCCGTTCGCGGTCATCAACAATCCGGAATTGCTGCCGAAATCGTTCCCGGCAACGAATTAAGTTCCGGGCCGCAGAGACACGCCGCTCGCGATCGGCCAAGGCGCGGGCGGCGTTCTTCTCGTAAAGGATGGATAAGCCTTGTCGTCATCCTTTCTGTTCAGCCAGTTCATGGGTGGCCTGACCACCGCGATGTTCCTGTTCCTGATCGCTTCGGGACTGTCGCTGGTGTTTGGCGTCATGCGCATCATCAATTTCGCGCACGGCTCCTTCTACATGGTCGGCGCCTACCTCGCTTGGCAAGCGGTGCAGTGGGTGCATCCGACCGGCGGCGGGTTCTGGCTGGCGGTCGTCATTGCGGCGGTCGGCGTCGGCCTCCTCGGCGCCCTGACTGAACGGCTGTTTTTCCGCTCGCTCTACGGCCGCGAAGAACTCTATCAGCTGCTATTCACCTACGCGCTGGTGCTCATCCTCGGCGATGCCGCAAAGTTCGTCTGGGGCACCGACCAGCTTTCGGTATCGGCGCCGCCGGCACTGGCCGGGAGCGTACAGATCTTCGGAACGACGCAGCCGCTCTACACCCTGTTCATCATCGCCATAGGCCCGGCGATTGCGTTTGCGCTGTGGCTTTTGCTCAACCGTACCGGCGCCGGACGGATGCTGCGGGCGGCGCAGATGGATCGCGAGATGCTCGACGCGCTCGGGGCCAACGTCGGCACGATCTATACCCTGATGTTCGCGGTGAGCGCCTTTCTCGCCGGTCTCTCCGGCGCGCTGGTGACGCCGATCGAGAGCATCGTGCCGGGGATGGACGTGCTGATCATCGTGCAGGCTTTCATCGTCGTGGTCATCGGCGGAATGGGATCGCTGTGGGGGACGTTCTGGGGATCGGTGATCTACGGCCAGGTCCTCTCGTTCGGCATCCTCATCTTCCCGGGCTTTTCGCTGTTCTCGGTGTTCGCTTTGATGGCGGTCATCCTCATCGTGCGGCCCTGGGGCCTGTTCGGGCGACCGCTGTGACCGTCGCCGCCAGCACACCGATGCTACGGCGCCATGCCCTCGCGGCGACCGCGTTGCGCGACCGCATCCTGTCCGGCGGCGTGCCGTGGACCCTGGTGATCTTCCTCCTCATGGCGACGGTGCCATGGCTCGGCTCGCGCTATGATACGTTCCTCGCCTCGCAGATCACCATCGATGCGTTGTTCGCTGTCAGTCTCAACTTGCTCTTGGGAACGACCGGCCTCGTCTCGTTCGGGCACGTCGCCTATTTCGGCGTCGGCGCCTATGTGTGTGGCATCCTGATGAAGACTTACGGCGTGCCGTTCAGCTTGGCGTTCCCGGCCTCGGGACTCGGCGCCGCGCTGTTCGCGCTGGTCTCCGGCTATTTCTGCGTGCGGCTGATCAAGCTTTACTTCGCCATGCTGACGCTGGCGTTTTCGCAAATCATTTGGGCCATTGCCTACAAATGGAACGCCGTGACCGGCGGCGATCAGGGATTGCCGGAGATCCCCTACCCGCATCTTGACTGGATGTCGTCGATCCCCGGCTGTGCGGATTTGTCGATCGGCGCCCGCTTCTACCTTTTGACGCTGGTTTTGGTGGCGGTGTCGCTCGCCATCGTACATCACATCATCCGCTCGCCGTTCGGGCGGGTGTTGACGACAATTCGCGACAATCCGGAGCGTGCCGCGTTTCTCGGCATCAATGTGCGGCTCTATCAGCTCGCCTCCTTTGTCATCGCCGGCGGCTTTGCCGGCCTTGCCGGCGCGCTCTACGGCATTTTCAGCCGCGGCGTGTTCGCCGATTATGTGTTTTGGTCGAAATCGGCCGAGATCCTCATCATGACGATCCTTGGCGGCGCCGGATATTTCTGGGGACCGCCGGTCGGCGCCGCCGCCCTGGTCTGGCTCAACCAGGTGATCACCGACTATACGCAATATTGGTCGTTCGTGCTCGGCGCCATCCTGCTCGTCCTGTTGTTCGGTTTTCCCGGCGGTATTGTCGGCGGCCTCGATATGCTCTGGCAGCGGCTGAAGCGGCTGCGCAATGCTTGAAGTGTCCGGCCTATCAAAGTCGTTCGGTGGATTTCGCGCGGTCTCGGACGTGAGTCTCACCGTCGATACACGGCAGATCGCCGCGGTGATCGGTCCCAACGGCGCCGGCAAATCGACCTTGTTCAACCTGATTACCGGCCATCTGCGCCCCGACGGCGGCACGGTGCGGCTCGACGGCCGCGATATCACCGGCGCTCCACCCTACCGCATCTGCCGCATGGGAATCGGCCGTTCGTTCCAGCGCACCAACATTTTTTCGCAATTGACCGTGTTCGAGAACGTGCAGGCCGCCTTTCTCGTGCACCACGGCCGCGGTCGCAATTTCTGGCTCCGCGCCGACTCGCTCTATCGCGAGGAGACCGCCGCGCTGCTCGCCTCGATCGGGCTCGCGGCCCAGGAGGAAACGGTTGCCGGCACGCTGAGTTACGGCAACCAGAAGCAGCTCGAACTGGGCTTGGCGTTGGCCAGCAGCCCGGCGGTGCTGCTGCTCGACGAGCCGACCGCCGGCATGTCGGCGACCGAAACGCACGAAACCATCCGGCTCCTGGAACGCATCGCCGCCGAACGCGCGCTGACCCTGCTATTTACCGAGCACGATATGGAGGTGGTGTTCTCGATCGCGCAGAAGATCGCCGTGCTGCATCAAGGACACATCATCGCCGAGGGGCGGCCCGAAGAGGTGCGCGCCGATCCGGAAGTGCGGCGCGTCTATCTCGGCCACGGACTCACCCACACGCAATGACCATGACGCACCAGGAGCCGCTGCTCGCCATCGAGGATTTGTACGCCGCCTATGGCCTTTCGCGCGTGCTGTTCGGCGTTTCACTGCAGGTCGATGCCGGCGAATGCGTATGCCTGCTCGGTCGCAATGGCGTCGGCAAAACCACGACGATGCGTTCGGTGATGGGCTTCCTGCCGCCGACCGGCGGCCGCATCCTGTGGAAGGGCACCAATATCGCCGGCTGGGCGCCGCACCGCGTGGCGCGTGCCGGCATCGGCTTCGTGCCGGAAGATCGACGCATCTTCGCCGAGCTCACCGTTTGGGAAAATCTCGATGTGGCCACACGCGCAGCGCAGCGGCCCGGCGAGTGGACTATCGAGGCGGTCTATGACTTGTTTCCGGTCTTGCGCGAATTGCGCAACCGGATGGGCGGCTTCCTTTCCGGCGGCGAACAACAAATGCTGACCATCGCGCGCACGCTGATGGGCAATCCGGAGCTTTTGCTGCTCGACGAACCGTCCGAAGGACTGGCGCCACTCGTGGTCGCGGCGCTTCTCAACAATGTCCGCGCCTTGAAGGAACGGGGCATGACGATCCTGCTCGCCGAACAGGGCGTCGACTTCTCGCTGGCGCTCGCCGACCGCGTCTACGTGCTGGAAAAGGGCGCGATCCGCCATACCGGCCCGGCCGCCCAACTGCGCGACGACGAGGGCCTGCGCAACCGCCTGCTGTCGCTTTAGAGCATGATCCGGAAAAGTGGAAACCGGTTTTCCGAAAAGATCATGCTCCACCAATATGCTAGAGCATCAATCGATTCAATATAAAGCGATTACGCCCTAGCATTTTCAGTCCGCGCGCAACAGCGACGCGCCGGTCATTTCCTTCGGCTTCGGCAATTCCATCAATTCGAGCAAGGTCGGCGC
>JASHRW010000109.1 GCA_030037065.1 Xanthobacteraceae bacterium | reverse complement strand
ATAGACCGCCTTTTCGCCCGAGAGAACGCGCGCCACATCGCTCGCGCATTTGGTCTGCAGCTCCTCCAGTGCCTCGACCGAATAGAATGCGGTGTGCGGCGTGAGAATCACGTTGTCGCGGCCGAGCAGCGGCGAATCTTTCGCCAGCGGTTCGGTCGTGACCACGTCGAGCGCCGCGCCGCCGAGGCGGCCGGAATCGAGCGCGGCGATCAGTGCCGGCTCGTCGATGAGCGGTCCGCGCGCCGTATTGATGAGATACGCTCCCTTTTTCATCTTGGCGAAGGCGGCTTCGTTCATCAGCCTGCGGGTCGCCGGCAGCAAGGGCGCGTGCACCGAGACGAAATCGGAACGTGCCAGCAAATCGTCGAAGCTCACGCCTTCGACGCCGGCGGCGGCCAGCGCGTCGGCTTTGACGTAGGGATCATGCGTCAAGACTCTCAGGCCGAACGCTTTTGCCTTGGGCGCCAGCGCGCGCGGAATGTTGCCGAAGCCGACGAGGCCGAGCGTCTGGCCTTCGAGCCGGCGCAGCGGCACGAGCGGTGGCACTTCCCAGCGGCCGGATTGGACCAATTTGTTGGCGAACGGCACCTTGCGGGCGAGCGCCAGCAAGAGCGCCATGGCATGGTCCGACACTTCGTGCAGGCAATAGTCCGGCACGTAATTCACCGCGATGCCGAGCTCCTTCGCCGCCGGCAGGTCGATATTGTCGACGCCGAGACCGAAGCGGCCGATCGCCTTGCACTTTCTCAGTTGCAGCAGCAGCTCGCGCGGAAGCTTGGCGTAGGTGACGAGGATGGCATCGGCCTCGCGCGCAACGGCAAGAATGTCGTCGGCGCTTGGGCTGTTCGCCATGCGGTACTCTGGATCAAGCCGCGCCAGCGCTTTCTTTGCCGGGTCGAGTGACGGGAAGGGGCTATCGGTGATGGCTATGATTGGTCGGGACATGAAATCCTCTGGATTTGACGACAGAGGACAGACGGAAACAAGCCGATGCTCTTTGTATCCGTCGTCCGTCATCCGTCCTCTGTCGTCTATAACGCAAACACCTCCGGATTGACGCAGTTCGGCAACCTGTGGCCGCCGAGGAAGGCCAAAATATTGTCGACGACGATGCCGGCCATCGCCTCGCGTACTTCCGGCGTGGCGCTGCCGAGATGCGGAGTGAGCACGACGTTCGGCATTTTCCGCAGCGCCTTGTCGAGCTTCGGCTCGTGTTCGAACACGTCGAGGCCGGCGCCGGCGATCTGCTTTTTCGTCAGCGCGCGCACCAGAGCCGCCTCGTCGACGATGGCGCCACGCGCGGTGTTGATGAGGAACGCCGTCTTTTTCATCAAGCCGAGCTCACGCGCCGAAATCTGATGCCGCGTCTTCTCGTTGAGCGGCGAGTGGATGGAGACGAAATCGGATTCGCGCAGCAATTGCTCGAACGGTACGTAGGTGAGGCCGGCCTCGCGCTCCTCGTGCTCCGGTTTGCGCCGCGGCGTCCAATAGAGCACGCGCATGCCGAAGCCGTGGTGGGCGCGGCGCGCCACCGCTTTGCCGATCAGCCCGCCGCCGCCGATCAGGCCCAACGTCTTGCCCCAAACATACGAGCCCATCAGATAGGCGGACTGACTGCCGGGAAATTGTCCCGCGCGCGCCATGCGGTCGCCCTCGAACATGCGCCGCGCCACCGCGAGCATGAGGCCGAGAGTGAGGTCCGCGGTTGCTTCGGTGGTGATCGGGGCGGTCACGGTGACGGGAATGCGCCGCGCTGTCGCCGCTTCGACGTCGATGTTGGATGGCGTGATCGACTGTGCCGCGATCAACCGCAGCTTCGGGTTGGCCTCGATCACGGCGCGGTCGATGGTGTCGTGCAGGAGGCAGAACAAAATGTCGGTCTTGCGCACCGCGCCGATCAGCGTGCGCTTGGGAATGATGCGGCTCGAATCGGCAAAGAGCGCGACGCGCGCCACCGCGCGCAGGCGCTTGAGTGCGTGCTCGCAAACCGGCTGGGTGACGAAAATGCGCGGACGTACTTTTGTGGGCATCAGCAGAACCCCGGCACGTTGGGGCTGACAATGCAGGCGCGCCTCGCGTAGCCATCACCTCTCCCCGGTGGGGAGAGGTCGGCGCACGAAGTGCGCCGGATGAGGGGGAACTGACCTCTCGGTTGGTCCCCCCTTGCCCCAACCCTCTCCCCAACGGGGAGAGGGGGCGGGCTGGGTCTGTTGCGACGCTTTGCCATCAGGCGAGCCACCGCACGATGCCGGCGACGCCGTCGACGGCGACTTGCGCGCCGTCGGGAATGCGCAGCGTGGCGTCGTTGACGCCGAGCACCATCGGAATGCCGCGCTCGCGCGCCAGCGAAGCCAGATGCGACGTGGAGCCGCCAAGCTCGGCGACCACCCCGGCAACGCGCGGCAGAATATGCGACAGCGCCGGGCCGGCGACGCGGGTGACCAACACGTCGCCCGGCGCCACGCGGGAAAGTTCGCATTCGCAATTGACCACCACGGCGCGGCCCGAGCCCCAGCCGATGCCGGCCGGATGGCCGTTGAGGCCCGGATGCTTGAGCCAGATCTCGTCCGGCACGTGCGGCTCCTGCACGCGCAACGGCCGGGCCTGCAGCAGCTTGAAGCCTTCCTCGTCGAGCGCCCATTCGATCTCGACCGCATGGCCCAGCACATCTTCGGCTTTGCGCATGAGGCGTCCGAGCGCGGTGGCTTGCCCGGCCTGCAGGCACGGCGCGCGGGCCACGTCGTCGGGCACCGCCTGCGCCATCGTGCCGGCGCCATGCACGCACGCCTCGCGGTGATGCTTGCGGCCCGGCTCGTTCTTGCGCACGAATCCCTGGCGGGACAGCACGATGCGATCGGGCACCACTTCGCCCTGGGCGATGGTCGAGCCTAATCCCCACGTCGCCGAAAGCAGCATCTGGCCATCGGCGGTTTCGCTCAAGCCCCCGCCCGAGGCGCGCGCCGCGACCAGCGGCTGCACCAGCACCGCCATCGCGGTGTCGGCCGGACTGAGATCGTACTGCGCCATCGAGCGGCGCGCGTTGGTGGTCCACAGCGCCGCCCAGCAGGCGCGCAACGCGGTGATGAATTCGGCGTCATCGGCGAGCCCGAGAAAACTTTCGAACTGGCCGGCAAAACTCGAATCGGCGCGATCCTCGATCAGGGCCGACGACCGCACTGCCGCGGGTTTTTGCTGCGCCCGCCACGCAGCGAGAATTTCGGCGAGCAAATCCGCCGCGAGGTCGGTCTGATAGAGCGCAAGCCTGATCTCGACCGCGAGCCGGCGCTGCGTCGTTTGATTCGGCTGCGCATAGGCGCGGATCGCGTCGGCGAGGCCGAGATGCCGGATCTGGCGATGATATGCCGCTGCCGCGATGCAGAAGCCGCCCGGCGTCGGCAGTCCGGCCT
>JASHRW010000108.1 GCA_030037065.1 Xanthobacteraceae bacterium | reverse complement strand
ATCTGCGCCTTCGGCGACGGCGCCGCCTGGCCGGTGCAGGGACTGCTTCGCCACTTCCGGCCCGAGATCGAGCGGCGCATCGACGAATACACGGCAAACCCGCATCCCGAGCCGATTTCGGTGGCGGCGGAGTGACGGTTGATGACCAAGCTCATCGTTGACAGCAAGGAGATCGACGTCCCGCCGGAGTACACGTTGCTCCAAGCCTGCGAGGCGGCAGGCGCGGAGATTCCGCGCTTCTGCTTCCACGAGCGGCTGTCGATCGCCGGCAATTGCCGCATGTGCCTGGTCGAGCTGGTCGGCTCGCCGAAGCCGGTCGCCAGTTGCGCCTGGGGTGTGCGCGATTGCCGGCCGGGGCCGAAAGGCGAACCGCCGGAAGTGAAAACTCGCTCGCCCATGGTGCGCAAGGCGCGCGAAGGCGTGATGGAATTCCTGCTGATCAATCATCCGCTGGATTGCCCGATCTGCGACCAAGGCGGGGAGTGCGACCTGCAGGACCAATCCATGGCTTACGGGGTCGACGCCAGCCGCTTCCACGAGAATAAGCGCGCAGTCGAGGACAAATATCTCGGCGCTTTAGTCAAGACTTCGATGAATCGCTGCATCCAGTGCACGCGTTGCGTCCGATTTTCCGCCGAGGTGGCCGGCGTGCCGGAGCTTGGCGCCACCGGGCGCGGCGAGGACATGGAGATCACGACCTACCTCGAACAGGCGATGAGTTCGGAGCTGCAGGCCAATGTGGTCGATATCTGTCCGGTCGGCGCGCTCACCTCGAAGCCCTATGCGTTCGCGGCGCGGCCATGGGAGCTCGGCAAGACCGAATCGATCGACGTGATGGATGCACTCGGCTCCGCCATCCGCATCGACACGCGCGGCCGCGAGGTCATGCGCATCCTGCCGCGCACCAATGACGACATCAACGACGAATGGATCTCCGACAAAACGCGCCACGTGGTCGACGGCCTGCGCACGCAGCGACTCGATCAACCCTATGTCCGCGAAAACGGCCAACTTCGCCCGGCGAGCTGGAGCGAAGCATTCGCCGCCGTCGCCGCGAAGATGGCGCGCGTCAATCCGAAGCGGGTGGGTGCGCTCGTTGGCGATCTTGCCGCGGTCGAAGAGATTTTTGCGCTCAGGGATTTGATGACGCGCCTTGGTGTGAGCAATCTCGATTGCCGCCAAGATGGCTCGGCGCTCGACCCGCAATGGGGACGGGCGAGTTATCTGTTCAACGCTACCATCGTCGGCATTGAGGCATCTGACGTCCTCCTCATCGTCGGTTCCAATCCGCGCAAGGAGGCGGCGATACTCAACGCCCGCATCCGCAAGCGCTGGCGTGCCGGCAATTTCCCCATCGGGCTCATCGGCCCGAAGGCGGATCTCACCTACACGTACGATTATCTCGGCGCAGGTCCCGAGACGCTTGCCGCCATCGCCCGTCATAGCTTCGCCGAAACAATGCGCAAGGCCGAACGTCCATTGGTATTGGTGGGTTCGGCGGCATTTGCCCGTGCCGACGGCGCTGCCGTGGCATCGCTCGCTGCCAAGGCCGCCGTCGATCTCGGTGCGGTCAAGGAGGGCTGGAACGGCTACAGCGTCCTGCATAGCGCAGCTTCGCGCGTCGGCGCACTCGATCTCGGCTTCGTGCCGGGGGAGGGTGCGCTGACGGCGCGGCAGATGGCGACTTCGGGCACGCTCGACGTAATCTTCCTGCTCGGCGTGGATGAGCTTGAGATCGCGCCCGGCGCATTTGCCATTTACATCGGCAGCAACGGCGACCGCGGCGCGTCGCGCGCCGACGTGATCCTGCCCGGTGCCGCGTACCCGGAAAAGTCGGCGATTTACGTCAATACCGAGGGCCGCGTGCAGATGGCGACGCGCGCCTCGTTCCCGCCCGGCGACGCGCGCGAGGATTGGGCAATTCTGCGGGCGCTGTCGGACGTGCTCGGCAAACGGCTTCCCTACGACTCGCTTGCCGCTCTGCGCCAAGCCTTGTTCAAGGCGCATCCGCACTTCCAGCACATCGGCCAGATCGTGCCAGGAGTTGCTGACGACATCCAGAAACTTGCCGCTCGCCCGATCGCTAACACGGAGCGTACCCCGTTCCGTTCGAGCGTCGAGGACTTCTATTTCACCAATGCCATCGCGCGCTGTTCGGCCGTGATGGCGGAATGTTCGGCGCTGGCGCTCGGCCGCGCGGCCGTGACGGCGGCGGAATAGGAGCGGCGTGATGGAAATCGCTTGGTCGGATTACCTCCTGCCGTTCCTGATTATGGTCGGCGAAAGTCTGCTTTTGCTCATCATCCTGCTCATCGCCGTCGCCTACATTCTTTACGCGGATCGCAAAATCTGGGCTGCCGTGCAGATACGCCGCGGCCCCAACGTGGTCGGCCCCTGGGGTCTTTTCCAGTCGTTCGCCGACCTGATCAAGTTCGTGCTGAAAGAACCGGTCATTCCGGCGGGCGCCAATAAGGGCGTGTTCCTTATTGCGCCGCTCGTGACCTGCACGCTGGCGCTGGCAGCTTGGGCGGTGATTCCGGTCAGCGCTGGTTGGGTCATCGCCAACATCAACGTCGGCATTCTCTATATCTTCGCCATTTCTTCGCTTGGCGTGTACGGAGTTATCATGGCCGGCTGGGCCTCGAACTCCAAATATCCATTCCTCGCCGCGCTGCGCTCCGCCGCGCAGATGGTGTCCTACGAGGTCTCTATCGGCTTCGTCATCATCACGGTGCTACTTTGCGTCGGTTCGCTGAACCTATCTGCCATCGTGGAGGCGCAGGATCATCCCTGGGGGCTGTTCGGCTGGTATTGGCTGCCTCTGTTCCCGATGCTGGTGATCTTCTTCGTGTCCGCGCTCGCCGAAACCAACCGGCCGCCGTTCGACTTGGTCGAGGCGGAATCAGAACTGGTTGCCGGCTTCATGGTCGAGTACGGCTCGACGCCCTACATGATGTTCATGCTCGGCGAGTACGTGGCGGTCACTACGATGTGCGCCATGTGCACCATCCTGTTCTTCGGCGGCTGGCTGCCGCCGTTCCCGGTGGTGCCCTTCACCTGGATCCCGGGCGTGATCTGGTTCGTGCTCAAGGCGCTGTTCGTCTTCTTCATGTTCGCCATGGTGAAGGCGTTCGTGCCGCGCTATCGCTACGACCAGTTGATGCGCCTGGGTTGGAAGGTGTTCTTGCCGATTTCGCTTGCGATGGTGGCGATTGTTGCCGGCGTGCTGCAAATTACCGGGTGGGCGCCGCAATGAACGGAAGCAGCCATGGAATATTCGCTGTCGGCCTGGCTCGGTGCGCTTGCCGGAACGATCGTTGCGGTGGGCATCTACGTGCCGGTGATCCGGCTGGTCGACCGACGCATGCGCACGCAGGGCGGGCCGGCAACGCTCGAAGAGCGTGCCGCGTTCGAGGAAAAGCTGTCCGTCGTGCGGCGTTTGATACTCGGCCTGGACATCGCCATCCTGGCTACATTGGGCTATTGGATCGGCGAGGCGATCGGCGGCCCACCGACGCCGCCGTTTCACTAGGCGGCATGCCAAGGATTTGCACATGAAGCTCGATCAGGCCGCCCGTTCGTTGTTTCTCAAGGAATTCGCGCAGGCCTTCGTCCTGTCGATGCGCTATTTCTTCAAGCCGAAGGCGACGCTCAATTACCCGTTTGAAAAGGGGGTGCTGTCGCCGCGCTTCCGCGGCGAGCACGCGCTGCGGCGCTATCCGAACGGCGAGGAGCGCTGCATCGCCTGCAAGCTGTGCGAGGCGATCTGTCCGGCGCAGGCGATCACCATCGAGGCCGGGCCGCGGCGCAACGACGGCACGCGCCGCACCACGCGCTATGACATCGACATGGTCAAATGCATCTATTGCGGGCTGTGCCAGGAAGCCTGTCCGGTCGACGCCATCGTCGAGGGGCCGAATTTCGAATTCGCCACCGAGACGCGCGAAGAATTATACTACGACAAGGAGCGACTGCTCGCCAACGGCGACCGCTGGGAGCGCGAGCTCAATAAGAACATCGCGCTCGATGCGCCCTACCGCTGAGCCCGCGAGCGATGATCATCAACGCCATTTTTTTCTATCTGTTTGCTGGAATTACCGTGGCATCGGCGGTGATGGTCATCGCCGCGCGCAATCCGGTGCATTCGGTGCTCTTTCTTATCTTGGCGTTCGTCAATGCGGCAGGTCTGTTTGTGCTGCTCGGCGCCGAGTTCCTGGCGATGATCCTGATCGTGGTGTATGTCGGCGCCGTCGCCGTGCTGTTCCTGTTCGTGGTGATGATGCTCGACGTCGATTTCGCCGAGCTGCGGCAGGGCGTTCTCAATTATTTGCCGATCGGGGCGCTGATCGGCGCCATCCTGCTCGCTGAACTTTTGCTCGTCGTCGGCGGCTGGGCGCTCGCGCCGGGCGGCGGCCATGCGGCCACGGTGCCGGCAAATGTCAGCAATACACAGGCCCTCGGACTCGTGCTCTATACTCGCTACGTTTATTTCTTCGAGGCGGCCGGAGTCATCCTGCTTGTCGCCATGATCGGCGCCATCGTCATGACGCTGCAGCACAAGCCGGACGTGCGGCGGCAGAATATCGCCGAGCAGGTGGCACGTCGCAGAGCGAGCGCGGTCGAGTTGGTCAATGTCAAGCCGGGGCAGGGGCTGTCATGACCATCGGGCTCAGTCATTATCTGTCGGTCGCCGCCATCCTGTTCACGCTCGGGATTTTCGGCATCTTTCTCAACCGCAGAAACGTCATCATCATCCTGATGTCGATCGAGCTCATTCTGCTGGCCGTCAACATCAATCTGGTCGCGTTCTCCAGTTTCATGGGCGACATCGTCGGCCAGGTCTACGCGCTGATCGTGCTCACGGTGGCGGCAGCGGAGGCGGCGATCGGGCTCGCCATTCTGGTCGCCTTCTTCCGCAACCGCGGCTCGATCGCGGTTGAAGACATCAACCTGATGAAAGGCTGATCGGCGCATGTACGAAGCCATCGTCGTCCTGCCGCTGATCGGCGCCATCATCGCCGGCATGATCGCGCTTGTCGGCGCGCGCAATCGCTTCCCAGGCGAAAGCCCGCCGCCGCAGGAC
>JASHRW010000107.1 GCA_030037065.1 Xanthobacteraceae bacterium | reverse complement strand
CATGAAGTTGGACCGGACGACGCCGGTCATGTCGAAATAGTCGTCGCTCATCTCGGCGAGCGCGGCGGGCGCGAACGGCCGGAACTCTTCGCGCAGCTTGACCCGCACGTTGACGACGTCGCGCATCTCGTCGGTGCGCGGGTCGGCGAGGATGCTGCGGTTGCCCAGCGCGCGCGGTCCGAATTCCATGCGCCCCTGGAACCAGCCCACCACTTTGCCCTGCACGAGCGCGTCGGCGACGGCATCCTCGACGCTGTCGAGCCGATGAAACGCGAGCTTGCCGGCGTGGTTTTCAAGAGCCCGGGCGACTTGGTCGCGGCTGAACGACGGACCGAGACTCATGGTACGCACCGGCGTGCTGCGCGCCGGCTGGCGCAGAATGTCATGGTAGACGTATTGCGCTGCGCCGACGCCGGCGCCGTCATCGCCCGCCGCCGGAAAAACGTACGTTTGCTTGAACATTCCCGAACGAGCGAGCTTGCCGGTCATTACTACGTTCAAGGCGACGCCGCCGGCGAGGCAAATCCGTTCGATGGCGTATTTGTTCTTTAGATACGCCATACGCAGCAGCATGGCGTCTTCAAAGCCTTTTTGCAGTGCCGCTGCAATGTCCATCTCACGTCTTGTGACCGGGCCGCCGGAAGCGCGCGCAGGCCCGAACAGCTCCTCGATGTATTCGCCGAAATCGGCGCGCACCAGCTTGGTCGTGAGACAGCTTCCGTCCGGCTGTTGCTCGATCAAGTCCGCGAATTGCTTGGCGTAGGTCTTTGGATCGCCGTAGGAAGCAAGCCCCATGACTTTGTATTCGCCATCCAGTGGCTTGAAGCCCAGATAGGCGGTCATCATCATGTAAAGCACGCCGAGCGAGCCGGGCAGCAACGTCTCCTCGACTGCCCGTAATCCGTCCGCCCCGCCGATCGCGAACAGCGAGCTCGATTTCTCGCCGAAACCGTCGATCGTCAGCACGCCGCTTTCGGGGTATCCGGACGAATAGAACGCCGAAGCTGCGTGCGCCAGATGATGCGGGACGAAGTGGATTTTTGCGCCGCCGACGCGGCCGTCAAACAATTCGGCGATCTCCCCAGCGATTCGCTCGTTGGACACCGTTCCGGCGTGGACTGCGCGATAAGCGTCGATCACGCGCTGTCGAATTTTCGGATCCAGATGCGGCTCGAGCGCGGCGATCCGCTGCTGAAGCGATTCGGCGGAGAAGTCGCAATAAAACGCGATGTGGTCGACGTCCTCAAACGAAGCGCCGACTTGGCGGAAGCAGAATTCGGCGGCGCTACGCGGGCCCAGCGTGCGGCCGCCGCGCGCGGTGGCGTGCTTGAGCCGGCAAAATCGCTCCTCGGCGGCCGCGGCGGCGAGTTCGCCATCCTCGAGAATTGCGGCGGCGCTGTCATGTCCGACGCCATCGAGGGGAAAAAGGTTGAGCGGGAGGTCTTCAATATTTTCGCCGAATGTCGTCAAAGCGCTGAAGATCGTCGGATGACTTACCGAATGACGAAGACGCGACTTGAGCTTCCTGTCGGTATCGTCCGCCCATCCGTGCCTCCGGTGACCCGCATAACCTAAAACCAGCATGATATTGCCTCACCTTATGGAACCGAGACGAAACTTTATGGATCCGATATCGCCCCACACCACGCGGTCTTCATCCTTAATGTTTACCATGACCATAGTTTATAAATTCGGCAATTTTGTTTCATATATTAACGTGTTAAGGTAAACTTCGTATGAAGCGCTGCGGCTGGGCGCTAAAGTTTCCCGCGCATGAGCAGAGTCAGCGAAGTGCCGCACCGTGATCGCGGTGGGTAGGAGATGCGGGCAATTCAACAGCGGCAGCAGACCAGCGTAACGCTCCTTCCGGTTTTGGCGTCTGCGCTCGCGAGCATCATCACTGGAACTGCGTTGGTCGCCACGCGCTTCGTTGTGTCGGGGTCGGACGGCTTGACCATCGCGACGCTGCGTTACGTGGTCGCGGCGTCGTGTCTGTTGCCGCTCGTTCCGATTTTCGCCCGCATGAACGTCGCTCGTCGCGATCTCTTGCCGATTGCCGCGCTGGGTCTTCTTTACTTCGGCTTCTTCCCCTGGTGCATCAGCGCGGCGATGAAATTCACGACTGCTTCGGGCGGAGCCATCGTGCTCGCGTGCACGCCGGCGGCGACGTTGCTGCTCGGGAAGCTCACCGGCAGCGAAGACTGGTCGTTTCGCAAAGGCTTCGGTGTCATCTGCGCGATTGTCGGCGCGGCGGTCGCGATCGGGCATATCGGATTCGATTTTGCCGCTACGGCTTGGCGCGGCGACCTGGCGATGATCATGGCGACGCTGCTTGGCGCGATTTACGCCATCTTCTCCAAACCCTATCTGAAAAAGTATTCACCGCTGGTGGTCACGGCTATTGCCATGGCTTCGGGCGCGCTCGGATTGTTGGTGTCTTGGGCGGCGATCGATTTGTCTCAGGGATTGCCGAATCTGCATTCGGCCGGTTGGCTGATGATCCTTTATATCGGCATCGCCGGCGGCGCTTTATCGTTCTTTCTGTATGCCTGGTCGCTCGGTCAGACCGCCCCTACCACGACGATGATACTGCTGCCGCTCAATCCCATAACGGCAGTCATTGCAGGAGCGCTGTTTTTGCAGGAGCCGCTCAGCGTCGCGCTGTTCTTGGGACTGATACTGGTCGTGATAGGAATCTTCCTCGTTGTAGCCGGTAACGGAAAACAGCCGAGGTTGCCTTAGGAGCGGACGATGAGGGCCATTCTGCTCAGCAACATCAACATGCAGCCGCTCGTGCGAACGCTGCAGCCATGGGATGTCTCGGCGGGTACCTATAACAGCATGCTGGCCGATCTTTCGACGGCCGAGTCGCCCGCCTCCGCTGCCGGCGTAACGCATGTACTTTGTCTGTACGATTCCGACACGCTTCTGGGCGAAGCTTTTTATGGCGGCGGTCCGCCCGAGCAATGCGAGATGTTTCTACAGGCGCTCGAGAGCTTCTGCGCCCGACACCCCGACAAGGTCGTGGTGGCGAATCTGCTTTCACCCAGCTCCAATCGGTGGCTTGGCTTCGCCGACGTCCTGCATGCGGACTCGCTCCGCGCGCGGCAGGCGGACTTGAATGCGAAGCTCGTCGCCATCGGCAAATCGCGTCCCAACCTGCTGCTGCTCGATCTCGATCCGCTGATTCGCCGGCACGGCGAAGACGCGCTGATGTCCGGCGCTTTCTGGTACACGGCGCGAATTCGCTACACGGCGCGCATGTTCGAGTTGCTCGCCGATATTATCCGGCAGGCGATCAACGCCCACGCGCAGCGCTGCAAGAAAGTGCTGGTCCTCGATCTCGACGATACGCTCTGGGGCGGCATCGTCGGCGAAGCGGGGCCGCTTGGCATCGCGCTATCCGAGGACGGTAAAGGACTCTGCTATCGCGACTTTCAGCGCTGCATCAAGGCGGCGACGCGCACCGGAGTTTTGCTCGCGATCGCCAGCAAGAACAACGAACCCGATGTGCTGGAGGTCTTCGATCAGAACAAGATGATGGTTCTGCAGCGCGACGATTTCGCTGCAATGTACGTCAACTGGCGTCCGAAAGTGCAGAACATCGTCGACATCGCCAACGAGCTCAACCTCGGCGCGGACAGCTTCGTCTTTATCGACGACAACCCGGTGGAGCGTGATGCGGTGAGAAAGGCCTTGCCGGAGGTCACGGTGCCCGATTTTCCGGCGCGCGCCGAAGAACTGCCGGCTTGGTTCACGCAAAAGATCTTGCCGGCGTACTTCGCCAAGTATGCAATTTCCAACGAAGACGCCGCCAAGACCGAGCAGTATCGCGCCAACAGGGCGCGCCAGCGGCTTGCCGCCAGTTTCGATCTCGACGGTTACCTCGCCGAACTCGGCATCGAATGCTCGATCAGCGTCAACAACGGCGATCGGCTGACCCGCGCCGCGCAAATGACGCAGAAGACCAGCCAGTTCAACCTGACGACGCGCCGTTACGAGGTCACGGATCTCGCGCGTTTCGTGCGCAGCCATGAGCACGCCGTGCTCATGCTCGATTACAAGGACCGATTCGGAGACGAAGGTGCGGTCGCCTTGGCCATCGTCGATCTCGCCGAAGGCCGCATCGATACTTTCCTTGAGAGCTGTCGAGTCATCGGCCGGCGGGTCGAAGATCGTCTGCTCGACAAGGCAATCGAACTTTGCCGCAGCCACGGACATCGGAGGATCATCGGTGAATATATCCCTACACGCAAAAACCAAATGGTCGCTGAATTCTACGACAGTCACGGATTCGCACCATTGTCCAAATATGGCGACGGCCGCATCACCTACGAAAAGCCGATCGATGATCGACGACCGGGAGCAGGATAAAATACAGGCGGCCATGAAGTTTATCGCAGTGACGCTGGATATTCCCGAGGGCGAACTTGGTCCCGATTCGTCCATGGATAACACGCCGGATTGGGATTCCTCGGAGCATATGAACATCTGTCTGTTGTTCGAGCAGCAATTCGGCGTGAAGATGGATATGGATATCATTACGTCGGCAACGAGCATCCGCGCACTCGCCGCGCTCATTCCATAGGCCCGGGCGACGGACGCGCCTGCCCGGCGTGCGTCGCCCGGAGAGCCAGGGGGGCTGCGCAAGGCCGGCGCGGAATGCTAATCTCCTCGCACCGCGCGGAGATGAAGCCACCATGAACACCCACGTCAAGCTTGCGGCCGCCAGGCAAACCGATATGTCGCCCGCCGAATGGCAGGCGCGTGTCGATCTTGCCGCCACCTACCGCTTGATCGCCCGTTACGGCTGGGGCGACGTCATCTACAATCATTCCTCGCACCGCGTGCCCGGCGAGGAACACAAGTTCCTCATTAAGCGCCACGAACTGTTGTACGAGGAAGTGACGCCGTCCAATCTCGTCAAGGTGAGCATGGACGACGATCTCGACGAATCCGCGGGCGTCAACCGGCCGGGCTTCACGCTGCACGGCGGCGTGCTGTCGGCGCGGCCGGACATCAATTGCGCGGTTCACGTCCACACCGAGACTGGAATGGCGATTGCCGGATTGAAGCACGGCCTGCGCATGGTGTCGCAGCCGGCGGTGCGCTTCTATAATCGCGTCGGCTATCACGATTACGAGGGCATCACCGAGGATTTCGGCGAACGCGCGCGCATCAACCAGGCGCTTGGCAAAAACCGCGCGCTGATCCTGCGCAATCACGGGCTGCTCACCGTCGGCAAGACCGCGCGCGAGGCGTTCGTGCTGATGAAGGCCTTGATCGAGGCCGCCGACATCCAGCTCAAGATGGAAGCGACCGGCGGCGCGCTGATCGAGATCCCGGCGGAGATTTGCGAGAAGGTCGCGCACCAATACGAGCACCACGATTCGGGCCGTGGCTCGGCCGATTGGCCGGCTTACTTGCGCATGCTCGACGCCGTCGATGCGAACTGGCGGAATTGATCGCGCCGAGCAGTCGAAGCAAATTCCGTTCGGGTTGGTTCGCCTCAATATCGGCGGAATGGGGTCTCCTAATCGCGCTCTTCGGTTTCCTCACCAAGCGAGGCACCATGGAGCGACGGCGGCTCATGTCGATTGCGGCGGCGGCGTTCGTCGTCCTGGCGACGGTGCCGCGGATCGCGCGCGCCCAGACGGTCGATGCGGCAATCGCGCTCGCCGCCGACGTATCGCGCAGCATCGATGACGACGAATTTCAGCTGCAGCGGCGCGGCTACGCGCAAGCGATTACCAGTCCGCAATTCCTGCAGGCCATTCAGTCCGGCGCGCACGGCGCCGTAGCGCTGTGCTTCGTCGAATGGGCGGGCCCCGATCAGCAGGCCGTTGTCGCACGGTGGATGGTGATCCGCGACGGTGAGGGGGCGGCCGAATTCGCCAAAATCCTGCTCGATGCGCCGCGCTCCTTCGCCGGCCGCACCGCGATCGGCGACGGCATCGATTTTGCCGTCGCGCAGCTTGCGGCCGCCGGGTTCAGCTCAGCACGACGGGTCATCGATGTATCCGGCGACGGCAACAGCAATTCGGGCCGGCCGGTGACGGATGCGCGCGATGACGCGGTGAAGAAGGGCATCACCATCAACGGCCTTGCGATCATCAACGAGAAGATCGGCGGCGTGGCGGGAACTTTCCTTTACGCGCACACCCACCCGCCCGGCGGCTTGCCGAACTACTATCGCGACAACGTCATCGGCGGCCCCGGCGCTTTCGTCCTGCAAGTCGTGAACTTCGATACCTTCGCCGAGGCGATGACCAACAAGCTTGTCGCCGAGATCTCGCAAGCGGTGCCAGGCGCCGCGCCCAAGCGCGCAGCGCAGGCAGCGCGATAGGGCGGGCCCGCACCACTTCGGGCGAGTCCGTTGGCTCCTCGCAATGACAATAATTACTTCGCGTACTTGCCGCCGGTCTGCTTGGTGTGCACGCCTTCGGCGCCGCTCTCTTTGTGCTGAAGCCGGGTGATGCGCGCCCAGGTGCGTTTGAGCGGGTCGCGCACATTGATGTGCAGCGTGCCGCAGCCCTCGCAGGTGAGCTCGATCTTGTCGCCGTCCATGAACGGATTGAGCCCGCGATGGTTGGTGCCGGTCGCCAGAATGTCGCCGGGCAGCAGCGTGTGAATCGACGTGACCCACTCGATGCAGCGGGGAATCTTGTGGGCCATGTCGTCGGTATTGAAGTTCTGATAGACGGTGCCGTTGTTGGTGAGCGTGATCTGCAGTTTCTGCGGGTCCTTGATCTCGTCCTTGGTGACGATGTAGGGGCCGATCGGCGCGAACGTATCGCGCGACTTCATCTGATAGAAAACGTTGGTCGGCGGCACCACGCCGCGGGCCGAGCCGTCGATGAAGTTAGTGTAGCCGAACACGTATTTCATCGCGTCGGCGGCCTTGACGTGGGAGGCCTTCTTGCCGATCACCACCGCGATCTCCGCCTCGCCTTCGAAGACCGACGCCGCCATGTCGGGCAGCACCATGGTACCGCCGTCGCCGATCACTGCGCTCGGCGACTTCATGAAGGCGTTGATCGGCGCCGGTTCCTTCAGCGTGCCATCCTCCATATAGTTCACCGCCATGCAGATGATGTTTTCCGGTTTCGGCAGCGGTGGGCGCAGCTTGGCCTTGGCGAGCGGCTTACCCTTGCCCTTCTTGGCAGCGGCGGCGAGCTTGCCCTTATACGTGCTCCATTTCTCGATCACGCCGCGGATCACGTCCTGCGGGCCGAGCGCCTTGATGCCTTTGGTCACAGCCGAGACGTCGACGATCTTGTCGCCGACCACGACGCCGAGCTTATAGTTGTCAAAAAACGCGAGTTTCATGTCTGCTCCTTGGGTAATGCGTTTGATGAATATGCGCGCGCGGTTTCCCCCTGGCTTCGCGGCAGATTAGCGCGGTTGTCCTTGATGCGGAAGCTGAGTTCAGAACAGGCGCTGCCGCGGGTCCGGCGGCAGGCCGAGTTCGGTGCGGCCGAAATGGACGTAGCCGCGCTCGGGGCTGAGCGTCACGTGCATGGCGGCGAAGTGGATGTCGCGCCAGGCGCGCTGGATCGGATGCGAAGATGTGAAGGCGGCGGTGCCGCTCATGGCGACGAGCGCGTCGATGGCTTCAATGATCAAGTCGCTCGCCCGGGTGCAGTCGCGCATCGAGCGCGCGCGCAACGCCAGTGTTGGCGGCGTCGGCGCCTGCGCGACCTCGACTGCGCGGCGCAGCAGCAGCTCGGCCGCGTCGAGATTCGCGGCGGCGCGCGCCATCCGCACCTGAATGCTGGTGCTCTCCGCCAGCGCCGTGCCATCCTGGGCGCGGCGCGGCCGGGTCCAGTCGCGGAACAGCTCATAAGCGCCCTGCGCGGCTCCCAGCATCGGCGTGGCGAAGGCCAGCGCCGAATAGGTGACGATCGGCGCGCGAAAGATCGGATGCGCATGCAACGCCCCGCCCGGACCGGCGCCCTCGCGCAGAGCCGAAATCTGGACGGTGTGGCTCTCGGGCACGAACGCCTCGTTGCAGACCGCAATGTTGCTGCCGGTCGCGCACATCGCCGCGGTGAACCAGGTATCGACGACCTCGAAGTCGCCGGGGCCGACGAGAAAGAACGTGTGCTCCGGCCGTCCTCCGATGTCGAGCATGCCGGCGACGATGACCCAGCTCGAGTGGTTGATGCCGCTGGCGAAGCCGAACCGGCCCGAAATGCGATAACCGCCTTCGACGCGAGTGACTCGGCCGACCGGCGCAATCGACGCCGCTATGGCGACGTCGGGACCGTCGGCCCAGACAGCCTGCTGCGCGGCTTCCGGAAATTGCGCTACATAATGCGGATGGTGAATGAGCAGGCCGGCGCACCAGGAATGCGATGCGTCGGCCTTGCCGATCTCGCGCATCGCCTCGAACCAGGTATCGAGGCCGAGGCCATAGCCGCCGAACCGCGGCGGAATGAGAATACGGGCGATGCCGGCGGCGAGCATCGCGTCGACCATCGCCCGCGGTAGCGTGCGCGCTTCTTCGGCCGCGGCCGCGCCGTCGCGGATGCCTGGGATCAGTCGGCGCACGCGGGCCAGAACGGCATCGCGCGTGCCGTCGGCCGCATCGGTGCCACCACCGGCGGCGAGTTGCGACCCCGCCGCAAATCCCGCCGGTGCCGCGGAAGAACCAATCTCGTTCACACTCTATTCCCCGCGCTCCAGCGCCAGAAATCGCTGCCTTCTTCGCGCATGAATTTCGCCAGCACCATCTTGTGCACTTCGTCGGCGCCGTCGACCAGGCGGGCGGCGCGGGCGGCGCGGTAGATCCATTCGGCGATCGTGTCTTTCGAGTAACCGCGCGCGCCGTTGAGTTGGATGGCGACGTCGGCGGCCTGGTGCAGCGTATTGGCGACGTGCAGCTTCGCCATCGACACTTCCTTGCGGGCAAAATCGCCCTGATCGAGCTTCCAGGCCGCGTGCATGGTGAGCAGCCGCCCGATATGGATGTTGTGGCCGACCTCACCGAGCTTCATCTGAACGCTTTCACGATCGGCGAGCTTGACGCCAAAACCTTCGCGTCGGCCGACATACTCCTGGGCGATCTCGACGCAGCGCTTGGCCCAGCCGAGCCAGCGCATGCAATGCGTCAGCCGCGCCGGCCCGAGCCGGACCTGCACCACCTTCAAGCCGTTACCGATGCCGCCGAACACGTCGTCGTCGTGCACTTCGAGGCCGTCGAATTCCAGCTCGCAATGGCCGCCGTGCTCCTCCGGTCCCATGATCTCGATGCGGCGCAAGATGCGCCAACCGGGCTGATCCTTGTGGAACAGAAATGTGGTGATGCCTTTCCTCTTGTCGTCGGAGGTGCGCGCCGCAAGGATGAAATGCGCAGCGCCGTCGGCCCCGGTGATGAACCATTTGCGGCCGTAGATCTTCCAGGTGTCGCCCTTCTTCTCGGCGTAGGTCTTGATCATGCTCGGATCGGAGCCGCCGCCGGGCGCCGGCTCGGTCATGGCGAAGGAGGAGCGCACTTTGCCCTCGACGATGGGCTTGAGCCACTTGTCCTTCTGCCGCTGCGTGCCGAGCTTTTTCAGAACGTTCATGTTGCCGTCATCCGGCGCCATGCAGTTCGTCGCCAGCGGCCCGAACAGCGAGCGCGCCGCTTCCTCGTACATCACCGCCCAGGCCACGATCGGCAGGTCCAAGCCGCCGTATTCCTTGGGCGATTGCGGTGCCCACAGACCGGCTTTTTTCGCCTTCTCGCGCACCGGCGCGAGCCTTTCATGGGGGATATTCTCGTGATCGGAGAAATTGTGATGGTCGGCTTCGAGCGGCAGCACATGCTCGTCGACGAAGGCGCGCGTGCGCACGCGCAAATCCTCGATCTCGGACGGAAGGCTGAAATCCATGCCCGTGCCCTTCTTTTCCTCGCCTTGCGTCCCGATAACGGCGCTTTCACTCATACCGCAGCGCGCGGACGGGACAAGCTCGGCACCTGCCGGCTCGCACGATTGATTTTTCCGCCAGCGACTATAACTCAATCGGAGGGGAAACGAGCAGCCGGCCCGTCGCGGCGAACCAAGGTGGAATTCATGATGCGGATTGCGCTTCCGATCGCCGCGTTTGCGGCCATGATTTGCTTCGATGCTCCGTCCAGCCAGGCGCAGATCATCGGCAATGCGCCCTGGTGTGCCGTGGTGCAAACCGGCGCCGGCAATTTGGAAAAAGACTGCGAATACTCTTCGATCGAAGAGTGCAGGCCGAACGTGATCGCCGGCAATCGCGGTTTTTGCGAGATCAATCCGGCTTATCGGCCTGGCTCGGAGCGCTTCCCGCATCACAGGCGTCACCGGCGGTATCACCCGCCATATCGTTGACGGCCGGCATCGGCGCACCGCAGGATGGGTTTCGCCATGCCCGATCCATCTGTCGCTCCGCAATTTTCTCTCGATGCCGATCAGGTCGCGCTTCGCGATATGGCGCGCAGCTTTGCCGACGAGGTTTTTGCGCCGAACGCGATCGCCTGGGACGAGGCCAAGCATTTTCCCGTCGCCGAAATGCGCAAGGCCGCCGAGCTCGGCATGGCCGGCATTTATGTCGCCGAGGATGTTGGCGGATCGGGGCTGTCGCGGGTCGCCGCGACGCTGATTTTCGAGGCGCTGGCGACAGGCTGCCCGACGGTCTCGGCCTATATGTCGATCCACAACATGGTCGCCTGGATGATCGATGCTTATGGGTCGAGCGAGCAGCGGCGGCAGTGGCTGCCTGCTCTGTGCAAGATGGAGCTGTTCGCCAGTTATTGTTTGACCGAGCCGAATGCCGGTTCGGATGCCGCCGCTCTGGCGGCCCGCGCTGTACGGGATGGGGATTATTATGTGCTCAACGGGCAGAAGCTGTTCATCTCCGGGGCAGGGGGCAGCGGCCTCTACGTGGTAATGGCGCGCACCGGCGGCGAGGGCGCCGGCGGAATCTCGGCCTTTGTCGTGCCGGGCGACGCGGCGGGCCTGTCGTTCGGCGCCAACGAGCGCAAGATGGGCTGGAATGCGCAGCCGACGCGCGCCGTTACGTTTGAGAATGTCCGCGTGCCGGTTGGCAACCGGCTCGGCGAAGAGGGTGCCGGCTTCAAGATCGCCATGGCGGCGCTTGACGGTGGCCGGCTCAATATCGCGGCCTGTTCGCTGGGCGGCGCGCAAACCGCCCTTGAAAAATCTCTGGCCTACATGAAAGAGCGCCGCGCCTTCGGCAAGCCTCTCGACGCGTTTCAGGCGCTGCAATTCCGTCTCGCCGATATGGCGACCGGGCTCGAAGCCTCGCGCACGCTGCTATGGCGAGCGGCGGCGGCGCTCGACTGCGGGGAGGCTAACGCCACTGCGCTTTGCGCCATGGCCAAGCGTTTCGTCACCGATACCTGCTTTGATGTTGCCAACCAGGCGCTGCAGCTCCATGGCGGCTACGGCTATCTGGCGGAATACGGCATCGAGAAGATCGTGCGCGATCTGCGCGTGCACCAGATTCTCGAAGGAACCAACGAGATCATGCGTCTCATCGTGGCGCGAAGCCTCGTCGGCCGATGAACGAGACGGTTATTCGCGGCGGCGACGTTCTGGCTCGCGGGCACGGCGCGCTGCGCCGCATCACGCTCAACCGGCCGCAAGCCTTGAATGCGCTCACGCTCGACATGGCCGCGGCCATGACGGCGCTGCTGCGGCGATGGGCGGACGACGACGCGGTCGGCGCGGTGCTGATCGACGGCGCCGGCGGGCGCGCATTCTGTGCGGGCGGCGACATCCGGGCGCTGTACGACGCCGCAAAATCGGGTGACCGCCTGCCGCAAGAATTCTGGGCGACCGAATACCGCCTCGATGTCCTGATCGCGCGCTATCGCAAACCGGTGATCGCCGTCATGGACGGCATGGTGATGGGCGGCGGCGTCGGCCTCTCGGCGCATGCCGCGCACCGCGTGGTGACCGAACGCTCGGCGATCGCCATGCCGGAAGTCGGCATCGGCTATTTCCCCGATGTCGGCGCATCGTATGTGCTGGCGCGTGCGCCGGGCCATCTGGGCACGCATCTGGCGCTCACCGGCGAGCGCATCGGTGCGGCCGACGCCATCTATTGCGGGCTCGCCGATATTCACATCGGCGCCGGAACGCTTGCCGATCTTCCCGCGGCACTTGCCGATTGCCGCTCGGCGCAGGACGTGCAAGCACGTCTCAATCAGATGTCCAGCCCGCCGGAGTCCGGCCAATTGCCGGCGGCGCGGCCGTGGATGGATTTTTGCTATTCCGCCGGCGATGTCGAAGAGATCATCGCTCGGCTGCGCGTCAGCACCAACGAATCCGCGCACGCGACGCTGGCGACACTCGAACGCATGTCGCCGACCTCGCTCAAGATCACATTGCGAAATATCCGCTCGGCGCTATCATTCGGCAAAGTCGAGCAGAGCTTCCAGCAGGATTACCGCATCTCGCTCGCCTGCATCGCCGGGCATGATTTCATCGAGGGCATCCGCGCGGCCATTGTCGACAAGGACCGTCATCCGGTCTGGCAGCCAGCCAGGCTCGAAGATGTCACGTCTGATATTGTCGACCATCACTTCAGGGCAGTCGGCGCCTTAGAACTTGAGTTCGACAATTAAGAGGAAACGCAGATGTCGACCATCGGATTCATCGGCCTCGGCAACATGGGCGCACCGATGGCCGCGAACCTTGTCAAAGCGGGGCAGCGCGTGCTCGGCTTTGACGTCCTGCCGGGATCGCGTTGGGCCTCGGCCGAACACGGCGTGCAGGTCGTGGCCAGCGCCAGGCGGTCGGTCGAGGATGCCGATGTCGTCATCACCATGCTGCCGGGAGGCGAGCAGGTCCTCTCTGTGTGGAAAGATGTGCTGCCGGCAGCCAAAAGCGGCGCCTTGTTGATCGATTGCTCGACCATCGATGTGGCAAGCGCGCGTGCCGCACATGCGCTGGCGGCCGAGCGCGGCATCGACAGTCTCGACGCGCCGGTGTCCGGCGGCGTCGGCGGGGCGAATGCGGCCACGCTGACTTTCATGGTCGGCGGCACCGAGCAGGCGTTCGCGCGCGGCAAGCCGGTGCTTGAACGCATGGGCAAGCGCATCGTCCATTGCGGCGAAGCCGGCAATGGGCAGACGGCGAAAATCTGCAACAACTTGATTCTCGGCGCCTCGATGATCGCGGTCAGCGAAGCCTTCGTGCTCGCCGAGAAGCTCGGATTGTCGCACCAGGCGATGTTCGATGTCGTCTCGTCGTCTTCAGGGCAATGCTGGTCGCTGACCAGCTATTGCCCGGTGCCCGGTCCGGTGCCGGCGTCACCGGCCAACAACGGCTACAAAGCGGGCTTCACCGCGGCCCTGATGCTGAAAGACTTGAACCTCGCCCGGCAAGCGGCGCAATCGGTCGGCGCGCAAGCGGCGCTCGGCGCGCATGCTGCCGAGATCTACGAACAATTCGCGCAGCAAGGCCATAGCGCGAGCGATTTCTCGGCGATCATCAATCTCGTTCGGCAGCAGCCCGAGCGGCGCTGATGACGGCAACGCGATTGAGCGGCACGAGAACGTCGGCGCGCCAATCGATCAGTGCGGCGCTCATCGCGCCGTTCCGGTTGCGCCGCCGAGATGCGCTTTTTCCAGCATGACGTGAATGCCCTTCGACCCGTTGACTACCTGGGTGACGCGCAGATCAGCGGCCAGACTGCAC
>JASHRW010000106.1 GCA_030037065.1 Xanthobacteraceae bacterium | reverse complement strand
GGAAAGTTCCTGCCGGCCAAGACCGACAAGGCGCGCGGCGAGCTGTTATCATGGATGTTCTTCGTCTCGTCCGGTGTCGGCCCGTATTTCGGCCAAGCGGTGCACTTCCGCAATTACGCGCCGGAGAAGCTGCCCTATGCCATCAACCGCTATGTGTTCGAGGCGCACCGCCACGCCGGCATTCTCGACGCGCGGCTTGCCAAGCGCAAATATATGCTGGGCGACAGCTACACCATCGTTGACATGAACGTCTGGGGCTGGACGCGCATGTTGCCTGGTGTGATCGGCGAAGGCGCCTGGGACAAATACAAGAACATCAAGCGGCTGGTCGACGAGATCAACGCGCGGCCCGCCGCGCAAAAAGCCAACGCGCTTAAAGAACGCCACAAGTTCAAGACCGAGATGGATCAGGAAGCGCTCCACGCCATGTTCCCGCATCTCAAGGAGAAGGTGGCGTAGGCGGATCGGCGGCGCGGGCCGCGTAATTGAAAACAAAACGGCGCGGCTCTTTTTGTCGGCCGCGCCGTTTTTCGTTCGCGTGTGATCAGACGGCTAGAACAACGCGACTGCCTTTTCGATTGCGATCCATAGCCCGATACAGAACGGAATGCCGACCGCGAGCCACGCCAGAATGGCCCCGATGCCGAAGCTGCCTCGGGCGGCCGTGTCGATGTTGCCGGAAATACGATCTTCGCGTTGCAGGGCGCGTTCGCGCGCCAACTCTTCGTCCGTCATGTGGTACTTCGGATCGACAGGTTTGACGAAGAAGTTACACACCAGTCCCGCGAACAGCAGGCCGGCCATGATGTACAGCGTAAGGTCGTAGACCAGGTTATGCGGCACGCCGTGATCGAGTTCGAATTGCCGCAGGCTCGCGATGATCATCGGGCCAACCACGCCGGCAACCGACCACGCGGTGATCAGCCGGCCGTGAATCGCGCCCACCATCTGCGTCCCGAAAATGTCGGCGAGATAGGCCGGCACGGTGGCAAAGCCGCCGCCGTACATGGTCAGAATGACGCAGATCGAAAGCACGAACAGCAACGGCAGGCCGAGATGGCCCCACGTCGGCAGCAGGCAGTAGAGGATGATGCCGAGGATGAAGAACGTATAGTAGGTGTTCTTCCGTCCTATCTTGTCCGACAGCGAGGCCCAGAAAATGCGGCCCAAGCTGTTGAACATGCTGATCAATCCAACCAGTCCGGCGGCTGCCGCCGCCAGCGCGCCTTTCTGCGCCAACGTCAGCGCCGCGCCGGTCTCGATGCCGAGCAGCTTGCCACCGAACACATCCTGCAGCATCGGGCTTGCCATTGCGATCACGGCGATGCCGGCCGTGACGTTCAGGCACAGCACGCCCCAGATTAGCCAGAACTGCGGAAGGCCGAACACCCGGTCGAGATGGACATGGCGCTGAGTGATCATGGGATTGTTCTGTTGCGTGGACGACGGCGCCCAACTGGTCGGACGCCATCCTGTGGGGGCGACGCGGAAGCCGAAGGCGCCGGCGCCCATCGCGATCAGATAGATCACGCCGAGCGACATCAACGACAGCGATACGCCGGGGACCCCGTGGCTCGCGAAGTGAGCGGTGAACCAGACAGCGAGCGGTGCACCGATCATGGCGCCTCCGCCGTAACCCATAATGGCGAATCCCGTGGCCATTCCGCGACGATCCGGGAACCACTTGATGAGGGTCGATACCGGCGTGATGTAGCCCAAACCCTGCCCGACGCCGCAGACAATCGAGACGAGATAGACCAGCCAAAGCTGATGGATGGAAACGGAGAGGCCCAAGAGTACGAGGCCGCCGCCCCAGCACAATGCGGCGATGGATCCCGCTTTGCGCGGTCCGGCATGTTCAAGCCAGCCGCCCCAGATCGCGGCGGCGATGCCAAGGACCGCAATGAAGATTTCAAAAATCGGCGTGACGCTCGGAACCGTCCAGTTGCAGGTCGTGGTAAAGAGTTCCGCCGCAAAAGTCTGGTTCGCGCACGATGCCGGAGCGTTCGGTATCAGCCGCGTCATCGGCAGCCAGTACACGCTCATGCCGTATGCCATCCCGATGCACAGATGAATGGCGAGAGCGGCCGGCGGCACCAGCCAGCGCGTGAAGCGCGGTCCGGCGACGATTCGATCGCGGTCAAAGAGGTTTGGCGGGTAGCCGACAACGTCCCCAGCATGCTCGATTGTGGTCATTGGCGTCATTCCTCCATTGGCGCCCTTAGCGAGCGCATTGCTTTGGTTCCGGCACGTTCGGCCGTGCGCGTTCTTTTGAAGCGCCATTCGCAGCGCCCTGTGGTGCACTCAACCACAGGAGCGGCTTCAATAGAAGATGCCTATATAGTGATTGGAAAAATGACGCAGATCTGCTCGGAAATAGGAATTTATCCCGCAAAGGCAGGTTTGGCGTTTGATTCCGTTGGGGAAGCCGCCTGCTGCGGCGCGAAAATGACTACGCAAAACAAAAACGGACGTCCCCTTCTTTTTCCCAAAGAAGGAGGCGCCCGTTTCGAATAATGCGTCGGTTCTCTAGTGGAACAGCGCCATCGAGTTGATAAGCGTTCTGATCACGCCCAGGGTAAGCGGGATGCCTACCCACGCCCAGGCCAGCACGAGATGCCACGCGGGCGTGCCTTGCTGATTCGAGTCTGCCATGACATTTCTCCTTATGCCCCGGCCGGTTTGCTGGCGAGACCCGTATCAAGCGCGGAGTCGCGGTCGGGCGCCATGTGATATTTTTTGTCGACCGCCTTCACGAGCAGATTGCAGATGAAGCCGATCACAAGAAGTCCGGCCATGATGTACATGGTGACGTTGTAGGCGTCGGCCTTTGGAACGCCATGGGTGACGTTATACTGGCGGATGTAGTTCACCAGCACCGGGCCGAAAATGCCCGCCATCGACCACGCCGTGATGCACCAACCATGGATGGCGCCGACGTAACGCGTGCCGAACATGTCCTTCAGATACGCCGGCACGGTTGAGAAGCCACCGCCATACATGCTGATGATGACCAGGAAGCAGCAGACGAATCCAACCACACTGCCGGTCTTGCCCATATAAGGCACCGTGCAATACAGCAGGAAGCCGAGCACCATGAACACGAAGTAGGTGTTCTTGCGGCCGATATAGTCGGACATGGAGGCCCAGAAGAAGCGGCCGCCCATGTTGAACAGGCTCATCAGGCCGACGAAACCGGCCGCAGCCACGACCGTCACCTTGCCGGGGAACATTTCCTGGCTCATCGCCGAAGCTTGACCGAGCACGCCGATGCCGGCCGTCACGTTGAGGCAGAGCACCCACCAGATCAACCAAAACTGCGGCGTCTTCAGCGCGTCATACACATAGACGTCGTTCTTGGTGATCAGTTTTGCCGCCTGCACAGGCGGGGTATAGCCTTCCGGCTGCCAGTCTGGTGCCGGTATGCGCACGATGAACGCGCCGACCATCATGAAGACGAAGTAGATCGCGCCCATGACGATGAACGTTTCGGCGACGCCGACATGGGTCGCCGTGGTGAACTTGCTCATCAGCCAGACCGAGAGTGGCGCCGCGATGAAGGCGCCGCCGCCGAAGCCCATGATGGCCATGCCGGTCGCCATGCCGGGGCGATCGGGAAACCATTTGATCAGGGTCGAGACCGGTGAGATATAGCCGATGCCGAGGCCGCAGCCGCCAACCAAGCCGTAGCCGAAGTAGATCACCCACAGATTGTGGGTGTAGACGCCGATTGCTGAGATGAAGAAGCCGATAGCCCAGCACAGGGCGGCGGTAAACATTGCTTTACGCGGACCACCATCCTCGACCCAACGGCCGAAAATTGCGGCGGAAAAGCCAAGAACGAAGATGGCGATGGAGAAAATCCAGCCGAGCTCTGCGAGATTCCAGTCTCCGGGCCCGGATTTTGTGATCCCGATGAGCTTGGCCAGCGGCAGGTTGAATACGCTGAATGCATAAGCCTGGCCGATGCACAGGTGCACGCACAAGGCCGCAGGCGGCACCATCCACCGGCTGAAGCCCGGTGGGGCGATTGTGTGGCTTTTATCGAGAAAGCTCATCGTGCGGTCCTCCCCATTTATTTTGCAAATTGGAATCTGCCGCGCGAACATCCGGCATATTTCCAAGCCGTTTTTTTCGAGAGTGACGACGGGCCTAATCCGAATCAATAATAGATTGCTTATCGATCGATAGAAAAAATGAATAATGGGATTCCTACCACTTTATTCCCCCACGTTCAGGGGAAAGCGTCAGCGCCTCGTGATGCCAACGGAACCGAGTTTCCGTCAATGCTAAAGTTGCGCCAAACGCCGTGCCACGGCGACAAGTGCGGCAGTCAGCGGCGTCATCGGCTCGCGCGCCGGAACCACCAAGCCCACTGTGTGGGTAGCTTGGGGCGAGATGATCGGTATTGCCCGCACGATGTCGGCGAGACCAAGCGTCGCGGCCATCCGCGCCGGCATCACGCTTGCCCATTGGCCGGTACGCACGTGCGAATAAAGCACGATCATCGAGTCGGATTCCAAGGTCGGCTGTGCGTTTCCGCCGGCCTCGGCGATAAAGTCGTCGATGATTCGGCGTGTTTGGGTGCCGGGGGTCAGCAGGCACAGCGGCAGGCGGGCGACTTCCGCCCATGTCACTTTGTCGCGGTTGCCGAGCGGGGCGTCGGCGGACGTGAGCAGGCAATAGTGTTCCCGGTAGAGCGGCACATTGCTGACCCGGCCGAGCCGTTCGTTGTCGAGGTAGGTCACCCCGGCGTCGATTTCGAGATCGTCCAGAAGCTGGAAAATCTCCTTCGCATTCCGCGACAAGATAGTGAACTGAACGGCCGGGTGCCGCTCGCGATAAGGCGTGGTGAGTGCTTCGACCGTCGTCAAAGTGGCCGGGATCGCGGCAATTCGTAGGCGTCCGGTCAGCCCGTGCTTGGCGGCAAGCAATTCCTGACGCATCGCGCGGGTATCGCCGATAATACGGCGCGACCATTCGAGAACCCGTTCGCCCTCCGGAGTGAAGTCTTGAAACCGCGAGCCGCGATTGACCAGGAGAATGCCAAGCGAATCCTCAAGCTGCTTTACGCCAGCCGACAAGGTCGGCTGGGTGACGCCGCAGGCCTCGGCTGCCCGGCCGAAGTGCCGTTCGCGCGCCAACGCGAGGAGAAATTCGAGCTTATCGATCACCAGTTCACCCGCCGCGATGTGTCCGATTCTATTGGCAAATCCAGGGTGGATTGCCTATCTTGGTGTTGCCGCCACGATCGGTTGTTCCAAAGGTTCGTCAATTTATCAATAGAGCCTTTCTATTGACGTCGGAAAGCGGACAAAGTGCCGCCCTCGCCGCAACTGCGTTTCGAGAAAAAAGATGAGCCTGACCGAACCGCCCCCGCCTAGAGCATCGCTTCGTCAAGGTGGAGCGGGCCCCGGGCGCCGCCGGCCGCCGCGCACACCCAAGGGGCGTCAGGTCGACCTGCAAGCGCTTGCGCAGGTGCGGGCGCTGCTCGGCGAGCGTGAGCGGCGGCGCGATCTGCTGATCGAGTATCTTCATCTCATACAGGACCGTAACGGCCATCTCTCGGCCGCGCATCTTGCCGCGCTGGCTCAGGAGATGCGTCTTGCGCTCACCGAGGTCTATGAGGTCGCGACGTTCTATGCTCATTTCGACGTGGTGAAGGAAGGCGAGACGCCGCCGCCACCAGTTACGGTGCGTGTCTGCGACTCGTTGTCCTGCGCACTGGCCGGCGCCGAGCGGTTGCTTGCGGATTTGCAGAAGCAACTCGGCCCCGGCGCCAGGGTGGTACGGGCGCCTTGCATGGGAGCGTGCGATCGTGCACCGGCCTGCGCGGTCGGCCACGTCCAGGTGTTGAATGCCGACAAAGCGCAGGTTGCCACAGCAGCGGCGAAGCCCGCGCACGCGCATACCTATCCGACGCCGGCTCCTTTCGCGGCCTATTTGAAGAGCGGCGGCTATGAACTGCTCAACGCGTGCATCGCCGGCAAGCGCACGCGGGACGACATCATCAAGCTCGTGAGCGATGCGGGACTGCGCGGCCTCGGCGGCGCCGGTTTCCCGACCGGACGCAAGTGGTCGCTGGTTCGCGCCGAACCGGCGCCGCGGCTGTTCGCGGTCAATTGCGACGAAGGCGAGCCCGGAACCTTCAAGGATCGCTACTATCTTGAACGCGATCCGCACCGTTTCATCGAAGGCATGCTGATCGCCGCCTGGATCGTCGAGGCCGCCGATACGTATCTCTATGTCCGCGACGAATATCCTGACGTGATCCTGCTGCTGCGTGAAGAAATCGCGAAGGTCGAGCAGGCCGGGCTATCGAAGCACACGCGAATCCATCTCCGCCGTGGCGCCGGCGCCTACATCTGCGGCGAAGAATCGGCGATGATCGAATCGATCGAAGGCAAGCGCGGTCTGCCGCGCCATCGCCCGCCCTACGTGGCGCAGGTCGGCCTGTTCGGCCGGCCCACCCTCGAACAAAACGTCGAGACGCTGTTTTGGGTACGCGACATCGTCGAAAAGGGCGTCGAGTGGTTCACGTCGCAGGGCCGCCACGAGCGCAAGGGTTTTCGCAGCTTCTCAGTTTCCGGCCGAGTCAAAAATCCTGGCGTGAAACTCGCGCCTGCGGGTATTACCGCGCGCGAACTGATCGACGAATTCTGCGGCGGCATGGCCGACGGCCACACGTTTAAGGGTTATCTGCCCGGCGGGGCGTCGGGCGGCATTCTGCCGGCATCGATGGCCGACATCCCGCTCGACTTCGGAACCTTGGAAAAATACGGCTGCTTCGTCGGGTCGCACGCCGTTGTAATCCTGTCCGACCACGACGACATGAAGGCCGTTGCGCTCAACCTGATCAGATTCTTCGAGGACGAGAGCTGCGGTCAATGCACGCCCTGTCGGGTCGGCACGGAAAAGGCGGCGCAATTGATGGCCAACGGGCCGTGGGATGCCGCCCTTCTGGACGAACTGTCGGCGCTGATGCGCGACGCCTCGATCTGCGGTCTCGGACAGGCGGCGCCAAACCCGCTTCTGTCTGTGCTAAAATATTTTCCGGACGATCTGAAGAAGCCGCTCGGGCATTGGTGAAAGTCTCCTTGAAAGCTTGATGTCATGACCATGACCAACGGACAGAAGCCAGCCGGCTATGGACACGACAAGAAGGGCGCCGCAGGCGGCCCAGCCTATGGCGAGGGCAAGCCGGGCGTGGCGCATACCGCTCCGGCCGACAAGAGCGCCGGCAAAGGCGACGGCGTTACAGGCAAGACCTTTACCATCGACGATCGCGAAATCGACATCCGCGAGGGCGAAACGATTTTCCGTGCCGCCGCGCGTCTCGGCATCGATCTGCCGCATCTTTGCTATTCGCCGGCGCCAGGCTACCGGCCGGACGGCAATTGCCGCGTCTGCATGGTCGAGATCGAGGGCGAGCGCGTGCTGGCCGCGAGCTGCATCCGCACGCCCTCGCCGGGCATGAAGGTCAAGACGGCGACCGAGCGCGCCAAAACCGCGCGGCGCATGGTTGCGGAGTTGCTGGTCACCGATCAGCCCGATCAGGCGCATGCGCACGATCCGGCATCGCAGCTCTGGCAGGTTGTGACCAGCATGCAGGTCAAGAAGGGCCGCTTCCCGCAGCGCCACAGCCCAGCACCCGACCGCAGCCATCCGGCCATGGCGGTCAATCTCGACGCCTGCATTCATTGCAATCTCTGCGTCCGCGCCTGCCGCGAAGTACAGGTCAACGATGTGATCGGCATGGCCGGGCGCGGCCATGGCGAGAAGATCGTGTTCGACTTCGACGATCCGATGGGCGCCTCGACCTGCGT
>JASHRW010000105.1 GCA_030037065.1 Xanthobacteraceae bacterium | reverse complement strand
CGAGCACCACCAACTCGTTCTCGCCACCGGCCGGCCGGCTGATCTGTCATTCAGCGTCATCCAGCAATTGTCGTTCCGCCTGGAGAACTTGTCGGCGCTGCGCGAGGTCTATCAGGCGCTCAAATGCGAGCCGATCGTCGAACTCGGCCCGATCTCGCACGGCAATGCCATCTCCGCCTATTTCCGCGATCCCGAAGGCAACCGCTTCGAAGTCTTCATCGACACGCAATGGCACGTGCCGCAGCCCTGCGCCGCGCCGGTCGATCTGATGAAATCGAACGCGGAGATCATGAACTTCGTCGAAAAGCAGATCGCCGATTTGCCGGGCGTGCTGGCGCGTCCCGAATGGGAGCGCGAGCGAGCGGCACAGTTCTAGAGCATGGTCGCGAAGAAGGTTTAATTGCTCTCAGCGAAACACGGCAGTCTTAAGCCCTTCTTGATTTGCCGCGCTTGACGCCCGCCATTTTTTCCAGCACGGCGCAGACTGCGGCGGTGTCCTGGGCACCACGGCCGCTGGAAAGCGCCTTCTCGTAGATCGCCTTTGAGGCGTCGAACATCGGGGTGGGCACGCGCATCTTGCGCGCATAGCCGCCGATGACGTCCATGTCCTTCTGCCAGACCGAAATTTTCATTGTCGCGTCGTCGTACTTGTTCTTCACCATCATTGGCGCGCGCAGTTCGAATACCCGCGAGTTGCCCGCGCCCGATTTGATCAACTCGAAGATTTGCTGCGGCGGCAGCCCGGCCTTCATGCCTAAAACCATGGCTTCCGCGCTCGCCACGTTGTTGATGGCGACCAGTAGGTTGGCGACGTATTTCATGCGGCTGCCGTTGCCGAAGGCGCCGAGATCGTACACCCCACGGGAAAAGGCGGCGAACATCGGCCGTAACCGCTTGATCTCGGCGGCGCCGCCGGAAGCATAAATCACAATGTCCTTGTTTTTGGCTTGCGCGCCGGTACCGCTGACCGGGCAATCAAGCAGAACATGGCCGGTTTTGCGCAACGCTGCGGCGGCCTTGGTCTTGTCGTCGATAGTGAAGGTCGAGGCTTCGATGATGACGCGACGCGGCATCCCAGCCTCGGCGATGGCAGCAACGGTCGACGCGAGCGCGGCAGGCTTCGGCAGGCTGGTGATAATGTCGCGCGCCTTGTGCGCAAGGTCGCCGACATCGGTCGCGATCTCCACGCCGACGCGCGCCATCGCGCGCCGCCGCGCCGGGTCGATATCGTAGCCGATCGCCCGCCAGCCCGAGGCAACGAGATGTTGCGCAAAGGCGCCGCCCATGATGCCGAGGCCGACGATGCCAACAACACCGCCTTTTTGTTTCTTTCCCGAAGCCATGCTTTTCCTCAATTGCCGTTTCGATTCTTGCCGACCGCAAGCGTCGCTATGGCATCGGCTGTCTATGGGCGCAAGGCGCTTCCGCGCCGCGCGTCAATCGCCTAATGTCCGCGGCCGTCGGTAGCGACAGGAGAGTGAAAAAATATGCGGATCGGAGTCGCTGGCCTCGGCGCGATGGGCAGCGCCATCGCCGCCCGCTTGCTGGAATTGGGCCATAACGTCACGGTTTGGAATCGCTCGGCGGCGAAAACCAAGCCGCTGGCCGTATCCGGCGCCCGGGCCGTGGACAGCCCACGCGAGGTTGCCGCCGCCAGCGAGGCGATCATCACCATCCTGACCGACGGCGCGGCGATCGACGCGGTTTACAGCGGACCCTCGGGGCTTCTGTCCGGCGATGTGAAAGGCAAGCTGTTTATCGAGATGAGCACCGTGCCGCCCGGCGTGGAACTGGCGCTGGCGCCGAAGGTGCGCGGCAAGGCAGCAGCCTTCGTCGAATGCCCGGTCGGCGGCTCTACCGCGCCGGCGCGGCAAGGCAAGCTGCTCGGGCTGATGGGTGCCGAGCCCGCCGACGCGGCGCGGGCGCGGCCGATCCTCGAACAGCTTTGCCGCAAGGTCGAGCATTGCGGGTCGGTTGGTGCCGGCTCGTCGATGAAGCTTGCGATCAATCTGCCGCTGATGGTCGCCTGGCAGGCCTATGCCGAGGCCTTCGCCATCGCGCGCGACATCGGCTGGGAGCCGAAGCGGCTTCTTGATCTGTTCGTCGAGAGCAACGGCGCCAACAACGCTTTGAAGATGCGCGCCGACATGATCGTCGCCATGATGGAGCATCGGGATCCGGGCGCCACCACGTTTTCCATCGCCAACGCGGTGAAAGATCTGCGCACGATGGTCGCGGCCGGCACGGCGAAGGGCGCCGACATGCCGGCGACGAGGGCCGCGCTCGCGGCGATCGAGGAGGCCGACAAAATAGGACTGGGTGCCTTCGACGCCTCGCGCCAGACGGTTTATTGGTCGACCCGGAGCAAATGACGGGCAGACCTGGCGTGGATGACAGCGGACACGCATATGTGCGCTCGCTGATCGGCTTATTTGATACCGTTGAATTAGGGGGAAACACCAGCCAGGCGGCCGCACCAAATTCTTCAACATCTCGCTGGTGCCATTCCCGATACTCGCGCGTATTGCCGACGAACTGGAAAAGAGCGACGCCGTCGCCCATGCGCATCCGTGGAAGCAGCCGGGCGCGCCGGCTTCGCTTTGATCTGATACGGCTCGTCACCACCATCGGAAAAAATGATGCAGCGGGCCGTTGCCGGAGCCGACGGCGAGCCGGTCGGCGGTGGCGATGGCGGCGCTCACAAAGGCCTTCGCCTCACCCACCGCCTGTTTGAGCGGCATCCCTTTGGCAAGATCGGCGGCGATCGCCGAAGACAGCGTGCAGCCGGTGCCGTGGGTGTTCTTGGTCGCAATGCGCGGTGCGGCGAAACGCTTGCAGCCATTCGCATCGACGAGCAGATCGACGCTCTCCGCTCCGCCGAGGTGGCCGCCCTTGATCAACACCGCCTCGGGGCCGAGCGCCAAGAGCTTCTCCGCTTGCGTTCGCATTGAGGCCTCGTCCCGCGCCAGCGGCAAATTGAGCAGCGCGACGGCTTCGCTCAGATTCGGCGTCAGCACCCGCGCGCGGCCGGCCAGTTTGCGCAAGGCGTCGATCGCGCCCGGACGCAGTAGCGGGTCTCCTGAGCTTGCCATAATGACCGGATCGAGTACGACGTTGCGAACGCGATAGCGATCGAGCCCAGCGGCGACCGTCTCGACCGCCGGCGCATTTCCCAGCATGCCGATCTTCACCGCACCGACGGCAAGGTCGGAGAATACGGCGTCCATCTGCGCGGCAATGAAGTCCGCCGGCACGTCGTGAATACGGAAAACTCCTTTGGTGTTCTGCGCGGTGAGCGCAGTCACCACGCAGGCCCCGTACACGCCGAGCGCAGAGAACGTTTTTAGATCGGCCTCGATGCCGGCACCGCCGCTCGAATCCGAGCCGGCGATGCAGAGCGCAATAGGCGCGCCCATCACGTGCCCCGCTTGGCCAGCATCGCGTCGACGACTTGCCGCAGACCGCGCGCCGCCGCGGCCGGCTCGGGAGCAAGCGACAGCGCCGAAATGACGGCGACCCCATCGGCACCGGCGCCGATCACCGCCGCGGCGTTGCTGACGTCGATACCGGCGATGCCGCACACCGGCAATTCCTTATTGCGCGCTTGCGCGCGACGCCCCAGCACGCCGATAATCTTCGCCAATCCTTGTGGACCGATCGGCGGATTTTTCTGCTGCTTCGACAGTGTCGCGTACACGCCGCCCGAGCCCACATAATCGATGAGCTCGACCGGCGCGGCTTCCGCCTCGCCGACGTTCTTGACCGACAGCCCGATGATGGCGCCGGGGCCGAGCAGACGCCGCGCATCTTCGACCGGCATGTCGTCCTGACCGAGATGAACGCCGTCGGCGGCCGCAGCGAGCGCCACGTCGACGCGATCGTTAACGACGAAGGGAATGGAAAGCGGTTCCAGTGCCTGTTTGATCGCTCGCGCTTCCGCCACCATGGCGCGGGTTTCGCTCACCTTGTCGCGCAATTGCACTAATGTGGCGCCGCCTTCGGCACACAGAAGCGCCAGCGTAGCGAGGTCGCGCCCGCCGGAACGCTCGGGGTCGACAATGGCGTTGAGGCGGAGATCGATTTTCATATTTATGAGACCCTGATTCGGCCGCGCAAGGTGGCGTGATCGAGGCCATGCAGCGCATCGATGATAGCGGTGGCAAAAGTGCCGGGTCCGCGCGCGGTCGAGCCGGCGATCTCACCGGCGACGCCGAGCGCCGCGATGGCGGCAATCGCGGCGAGC
>JASHRW010000104.1 GCA_030037065.1 Xanthobacteraceae bacterium | reverse complement strand
GCTGCCGATCCGCAATGGCTCGGCATGCTCGGCATGCACGGGACCTGGGAAGCGAATTGGGCGATGCACGATTGCGATCTGATGATTGCGGTCGGCTCGCGCTTCGACGACCGCATCACCGGCCGGCTCGATGCCTTTTCTCCCGGTTCTAGGAAAATTCACATCGACATCGATCCGTCGTCGATCAACAAGAACGTTAAGGTCGATCTCGGCATTGTCGGCGACTGCGCCAGCGTGCTCGAAGACATGGTGCGCCTCTGGCGGGGCGGCGGTTTCGCGACCGACAAGAAGGCGCTTGAGCCCTGGTGGGCGCAGATCAAAAAATGGCGGGCAAAGAATTCGCTCGCCTACCGCAAATCCAACAAGGTTATCAAGCCGCAATACGCCATCCAACGCCTCTACGAGCTGACCAAGGACCGCGACACCTACATCACCACCGAGGTCGGCCAGCACCAGATGTGGGCGGCGCAGTTCTATCAGTTCCAGGAGGGCAATCGCTGGATGACGTCGGGCGGGCTCGGCACCATGGGCTATGGCCTGCCGGCCTCGGTGGGCGTGCAGCTTGCCCACCCGAACTCGCTCGTCGTCGACATTGCCGGCGAGGCTTCGGTGCTCATGACCATGCAGGAAATGTCGACGGCGGTGCAGTACGATCTGCCGGTCAAGATTTTTATCATCAACAACCAGTACATGGGCATGGTGCGGCAATGGCAGGAACTGCTGCACGGCGGCCGCTACTCGCACTCCTACACCGAGGCGCTGCCGGACTTCGTCAAACTTGCCGAGGCCTACCATGCCCACGGCATCCGCTGTACGCATCCGGGTGAGCTTGACGAGAAGATCCGCGAGATGATCGAAGTGAAGAAGCCGGTGCTGTTCGACTGCGTGGTGGATCCGGCGGAAAACTGCTTCCCGATGATTCCCTCAGGCCGGGCGCACAACGAGATGCTGCTCGGCGATGCGGCGACCCGCGTCGAGGATGCGGTGACCGAAGAAGGTAAGATGCTGGTGTAGAATCTTCCCTCTCCCGCAAAGGGGAGAGGGAAACGTTTGGAGCGAGTATAGAGCCATGAAAATTGTCATCATCGGCGCCGGCAATGTCGGCGGCACGCTGGGCGCGGCCTGGGCACAAAAGGCCGGCCATGAGATTTTCTTCGGCGTGCGCGATCCGGCGGCAGACAAAACGCAAGCACTCGTGCGCAAGATCGGCGCCAAGGCGCGTGCCGTTACCCCGGCGGAAGCTGCCGCATCCAGCGACGTCATCGTGCTGACCACGCCGTGGCCGCAGGCTGAAGCCGCGATTCGCTCACTTGGCAATATCAGCGGCAAGATCGTTCTCGACGCGACCAATCCGCTGACGAGGGGACCGGACGGTATCAGCCTCGAAATCGGCCACAGCATTTCCGCAGGCGAGAAAGTGCAGGGCTGGGCCAAGGGCGCATCCGTGTTCAAGACGCTCAATACCACCGGGTTCGGCAACATGGCCGATCCGGTCTTTCACGGCGTGAAATCGGTAATATTCGTGGCCGGCGACGACGCGACCAACAAACCGAAAGTGATCGATCTTGTTGCCGCGCTCGGCTTCGACGTGGTCGATGCGGGGCCGCTGCGCAACGCGCGAATGCTTGAAGCGCACGCCATGCTGTGGATCGATCTTTCGCTCGCACGCGGTCTCGGCCGCGATTGGGCGTTTGCCCGCGTTAAGCGCTGAGGAGAACGGCCGTGAACGCCAACACCGCGACAACGCATTATCCGGCCGCTGGGTTGAGCGAGCGCGTCGAGAGGCGCACGCTGTGCGTGCTCGTCGACAACGAGCCCGGTGTGCTGGCGCGCGTCATCGGTCTATTTTCCGGCCGCGGTTACAATATCGATTCGCTGACGGTTTCGGAAACCGAGCACGAGAAGCATCTCTCGCGCATCACCATCGTCACCAGCGGCACGCCGATGGTGATCGAGCAGATCAAGAATCAGCTCGACCGCCTGGTGCCGGTGCACCGCGTCGTCGACCTGACCACGACCGGTCCGGCGATCGCGCGCGAGCTGGCGATGGTCAAGGTCCGCGGCAGTGGCGATCACCGTATGGAGGCGCTGCGGCTCGCCGACGCGTTTCGCGCCCGCGTCATCGACGCCACCACCGAGAGCTTCGTGTTCGAGATCACCGGCGCCTCCGACAAGATCGAAAGCTTCATCAATCTGATGCTGCCGGTCGGCTTGGTCGAGGTGTCGCGCACCGGCGTGGTGGCGATTGCGCGCGGGCCGGAAGGGATGTGAGATTTTTCCGCTCATTCTCGCGCAAGCGGGCATCCGGAGAAGCATTCATTAATGCTGGGTCCCCGCTTTCGCGGGGCGAACGGCACGAGCTAGGCCGACTTCCCCGACAGCTTCTCCACTAGCGTGGCAAAGCGATCGACAAAGCCTTGCAGAAATTTCTTCGTGTTTTCGTCGGTGATGTTGCCCTGATCGTCGATCAGACCCTGCTTGTTGGTGATATAGGCCTCGCCGCCAAGCAGTGTCATGCCGAGCCCGAGCATGACCGTGCGCAGATGCGCTTGGGCGAGTGCGGTACCGATCGCGCCGCCCGTCGTGCCGGTGATGAAGCCCGGCTTGCCGGGCCACACGCTCTTGCCGAAC
>JASHRW010000103.1 GCA_030037065.1 Xanthobacteraceae bacterium | reverse complement strand
CAGAATCTGCTGCCGATCGCTTTCATGCGCCAGCTCATCCGCTTCTACGGCGACAGCATGCAGATGTTGGTCCCGCGCTATCTCGAAGTATCCATCGACTCGCTCACTCGCGAGCAGGAGAAACTGCGTCAGCAGATGGCGCAGGCGTTCGGCGTCGGCGCCTTCACTTCGCTTGAGGAACAGGTGCGGCGGAACATGGAAATGTTCGAGCGTGCGTTTACCATGTTTGCGCCGTTCGCGCGGCGCGAGGGACAAGCCGGCGCCGCGGGCGAACCGGACAAATCCGCCAAGGGCGGCGGAATCGACGATCTCAAACGTCAGCTCGACGAGATGCAGAGGAAAGTCGACCGGCTAACCGAGAAGGGCGGTGGCTGATAGGCAAGATCAGCCCGCCTGCGCCAAACCTGTAGTCCACGGACGCTCGGTGGAGGCCAATCCGACGAGAGCGCCCTGCAGGTAGTCGCAGCCCCACGCTTCCAGCATGCGCGCCGTCTGCTCGTTCTGCACCCATTCGGCGACGGTCGACAATTTGAGCCGCTTGGCAAGATCGATGAGCGTGCGCACGAACGCGCGATCGTCTTCCGAGCGCATGATGTCGGAAACGAAGGCGCCGTCGATCTTGACGATGTCGACGCCGAGCTTGCGCAAGTTACGGAACGAGGTGTAGCCCGCGCCGAAATCATCGATAGCGATGCGGCAGCCGAGATCCTTGACGCGGGTGACAAAGCCGCGCGTTTCGTCGATGTCCTGGATGGCCGCACTCTCGGTGATTTCGACGATCAGGCGTCCCGCTACGCCACTATGCGTGCGCAACAGCGAGACCAGGCCTGCCCACCAATCTGGATCGGTGGTCGACGGCGGCGAAACATTGAGACTTGCCTGCAACGCGGGCGCCGCGACCAATTCGTCGACCACCAGTTCGAGCACGCGGTGATCGAGCAGGCGCACGAGCCCGAGCCGTTCGGCGACCGGAACGATCTCGCCGGCGCCAAGCAGCGTGCCGTCGGTGCGGCGGATGCGCATGAGGCACTCGTAGAATGCGGGGTGCCGGTCGGACGCCGCGGCGACGGTCTCGTAGGCGAGAAAGATGCGCCGCTCGTTGAGCGCGGCGACAATCTCATCGGTGGCGCGTACGTTCTCGCGGCGCAGTGCCTCGCGCTCGATGCTGGGCCGGAAGGCGAGGAATGAGCCGCGATGCCTGGCCGCGGCGCTGTCGAGTGCTTCCTGCGTGCGGGCGAGCACTTCCGCCACGCTTTTGGCATGGCGCGGCGCCGTCACCCCGCCGATGGTCACGGTCACCGCAATCGGTCCCGCTCCCGTCTGTACCAGGTCGGCGCGGATCGCCGTCAGCATTCGTTCGGCGGCAGTCGCCAGGTCGTCCGGCGTGCAGTCGCGCAGAACGAGGCCGAACTTGCTGCCCGAGAAGCGGCCGAGCGTGTCCTTGCCGCGCATCCGGCTACGCAGCCGTTTGCCGCTCTCGGCGATGACTTGATCGGCAATGTCGAAGCCGTAGGACTCGTTGATGCGGGCGAGATTGTCGATGCCGACCAGCAGGAAGCCGCACGATGAGCGGAAGCGAATCGCGTCTTCGATCGTATCTTCGAGCACTTCGGTCAGATGATGGCGGTTAAGCTCGCCGGTGAGCCCGTCGTTGCGGGCGAGGTAAGTGAGCCGGCGTTCGTGTTCGTAGCGTTCGTTGATGACGCGCAGAACCCCATGGGCGCGCGCCGGTCTTCCATCGGTTCCGGCAAACCAGCGGCCGGTGTCCTCGACCCAAAGCTTGGTGTCGGAGCCGGGATCGGGGCGGATGGCGTACTGAATCTGATAGGGGACGCCGTGGCCGTCGTCGCGCTTGTCGGATTGCATGACCGCGTCGAAACGCGCCTGCGAATTGTCGGCCTCCAAGAGCTGCGCATAGCTGCGGCCGCTTGAAACCGTCGCGACATTGGCAACGAGCAACACGTCCTTGACGTTGGCGCTCCACTGCAGAGCATCGGTATCGATGTGCCAGTCGTAGGCGGTCTCGCCGACGGAGGCGAGGATCTGCGCAGTGTCGAGCGCGCTCGATTGCGGTGCGGCCCCGGCGGCTGGCGGTGCCGCCGTTTCGGCCATGCCGGAAGATTCGGCCCTCGCGGCCGGCGCCGGGAGCGGATGTCGCGGACCGTTTTGGGTCACGCTCGCCTCATTTGCAGATTGTTGCCAGCAGATGGCGCCGGCAGACGGCGCCCGCAACGCCAACCTATCGGTCGACATTAAATAATTCGGAAAATCGCGCCGCCTGCGTATTCTTCCCGATAAGTATTGGCCGGAGCGGCACGCCGCTTGCGACCTATCGCCTGGAAGGCCTGCAACGTCCCGTTTTGGGACACGAGCCGATGGCGAATGCCGATGACCAGTGCCCTCGTTCCTGTCGTGCGGGATCGTGAGGAGCCGCCCATGCCGGTCGGGCGGCGCGCCAGCGCCGACTTTGTCGCGCATCTGATCGCTACGGCGGCCGGCCTGCCGCAAACCCGTGCCCGCCGTCGCGCCGAGCCGCAACAGGCGCTCGCGGCCTATCGCGCGCTCTGCCAATGGCCGACCGAGGCCGGCCGCGCGTTCTCTCGATCGCTCTGAATTTCTTCGGGCTTGGCCCCAAACGGATCACGGCGATGGAAAGGGCAGCCGCACGTCGTGAACGGGCGGCGGCTTGACCGGCTCGTCCGTCTTGACCGGCTCATTCGCCTCAACCGGTCGTGTCGCGCTGCGGCGACCGACGACGAAGCCGGTGAGCACTTCGACCATGCTCACCGCCAGCAAAAGAAAGAACGTCGACGTCGCGGCGCTTTTGACCAGAACGAATTCCGCCAGCATGGCGCCAAAGACGAGCAGCGCGAGGATGTGATCGGTGATCGTCCGTCTGCCGATCCGCGATTTTATGATCTCGACCCAGAGCAGGAGCAGCGCGCCGGCGATAAAAATGTCCGCCCAGGTCAAGGTCCAAACCTGGCCCGACCGCAACGGCAAGGTCGCCGCCGGCGTGATCCAGAAGTCGGGCGGGAGGAGGAAGATGAAGGCGACGATGTTGTAGAGGGCGAGGGGAATGAGCAGCAGGGGAAAGCCAAGAACATACATGGCGAACTCCCTCGTCCGCGCACGCTGATGCCGCCGCGCGCACGGACCAATCTACCATCTCGCCGCGCCGACTCCAGCCGGCGCAGCGCGATAGGGGAAATGCCCTGTTAAGTTAAGCTTCCGCTTTCTTGGTGATGACCTGGCGGCCCCGATACATGCCGGTCTTCAGGTCGATATGGTGCGGGCGGCGCAGCTCGCCGGAATCCTTGTCCTCGATATAAGTCGGCGCCTTGAGCGCATCCGCCGACCGGCGCATGCCGCGCTTCGACGGCGATATTTTTCTCTTTGGCACGGCCATGGCGGCTCAACTCCTGGTTCCGGGGATCAAAGTTGGCGCGCTTATAGAAGAAGGACACCGCCCGCGCTAGTGGGCGTAGAGGCAGGAATCGTGCGTCGGGTACGTGGCCGCGCGGCGCACGTAGAGCGCGGCCAGCCGGCGGATCAACAGGCTCGGCCGCCGCGCGCTGCGTTCGACCGGGTTCGGCAGGATGGCGGTCAGTTCCGCGGCCTGTTCGGCATTCAGCTCGCGCGCCGGGATGCCGAAGGCGAAGCGGGCGCCGGCCTCGGCGCCGAACTCGCCGTCCGGTCCCCATTCGGCGATGTTGAGATAAATCTCCATGATCCGCCGCTTCGGCAGCACCACGGTGAGCCAGATCGCCAGCGGTATTTCCAGCACTTTGCGCACCACGCTGTGTCCCGGCCACAGGAACAGGTTCTTGGCGACCTGCTGGGTGATGGTGGAGGCGCCGCGCGAGTCTTCGATGTCGTCGTCCGACTGCTGCAGCGCCTCGCGGATGGCACTGAGATCGATGCCCGGATTGCGGCAGAAGCCGGCATCCTCGGCGAGGATCACGGTGAGTGGCAGCGGCCGGGCGATCTGGCGCAGCGGCACGACGATGCGTTCTACCCGCTGTCCGGTTGCCCAGCGCCACAGCATCGGCGTCGAGACCGGGTCGATCGACCGGTAGAACGGCGCGATCAGATACGGAGCGGCAACCAGCGCAATGACGATGGCTGCGCAGGTCATCAGCAGGCGGCGCACGCCAAATCCCCGCGAGCGCGCGGCGTTTGGACGCCGGTTGCGCGACAGACCTCTTCCTTCCGCTTGGTTCCGCTGTGCGGCAAATGCCATGCTCTACTGTATTCACGCGTTGCGGCAAAAGCGTGTGTCCCATCCGCCGCCGGCCGGCAAGGGGTCGTGCCTTGGTTCGACCATGCAACTATGATCGCTGGTGTGCGGGGCGACAGGAAAGAGGCGTTGTCAAATGCGCACGCTTACCGCTTACGGGATCGGCGTCGTTATCGTTCTTGCCGTACTCAACGGCATAGCATGGCAAGCAGGAACACCCCGGCTGCACGGCCTCAATGTTTTTTCCGCCGGGTTCGTCCTTGGAGTGCTCGGGACGTACATTGCGGCGTTCTTATACGGATATCGCCGGGTCGCCTGACGTCACGCAGACCAGGGGCAATGGAGCGGCGAAGGGCGTCTACATCAACCACGAGGCCTCGCGGTTCTCCAACGATTGCTACGTCTGCGTGTGGAATAATGCCGGGGACCGCATCGCCGTCGAATAAAAGGAAGGCTCGATCTTCGCCATCCCGCTCAACTGCTCCTATCAGCACTTCACGGCTCGGGCCAGGAGCCGGTTCGCTTCGTCGTCGTGACCAACGCGCCGACCGTCATCAACCGTTACGACGATCTGAATTTCGTCTTCGACTGCCCGTACGATTTCAAGAACCGCTTCGCCGGCGAGCTGGATTATTTTTCATCGAAGGGCGAGCAGGACGACTTTCCGTCGCGTACCAATTTCGTGCCCGATGCCGTCAACCTGCCGCTGCTCGCTGCCAAGGAGCGCGGCGCTGGCGGCGGCCATATCCGCTTCAATATGGCGCGCGGCACCATCGCCAGCCACATCTCGCAATTCCCGGTCGGCACCTACAAGAAGGCGCACGCCCACGGTCCCGGCGCGCATGTGATCATTCTGTCCAGCGAAGGCTATTCGCCGATGTGGCCCAAGGGCGAGGAGCCGCAGCGCTTCGACTGGCAAGTCGGTACGCTCGTGGTGCCGCCCAACATGTGGTTTCACCAGCATTTCAATTCCGGCCCCGTGCCGGCGCGCTATCTCGCCTTCAAGCACTGGTCGCCGCGCAACGCGCAAGGGGTGCCGATCTCCTGGATCAGCCGGCGGCTCGGCGGCACCCAGATCGACTACGCCGACGAGCATCCGAAAGTGCGCCGCCTGTTCGCCGACGCGCTGGCGCGCCACAGCCTCGCCCCGCGCATGGACGACGTCTACGCATCCGAAGCCGCGCAGCTGCCGCCGCGGGCGGCGTGACCTTCCGTTCTTCCTTTTGCGCCGCCGTGTCGGCATGTCCGCTTTCACGGCAGACATTGGGAGATAAGCGGACCAAAAGCGGTTCTAGTCTGAGGTCGTTCATGACCCGTAACGTCGCTTCGCCACCGCCAATTACTGCGTTGCACAAGATCGATGTTGGATGCCCCTTCTAGCTTCGTAATTTACTGGAGGGGCTAAGCAGGCTAAGCTCTCCCACGCCCAGGCGTTGCAGCAGTCGATGTTGGCGATGGTCGACAACTCGCGGCACCCCGAATGGGCCGCCCCCAAATACTGGGCGTCATTCGCCATCGGCGAACAGCCAGCAAAGCTGTCAAACTGACACGAATGCCCTAACGGCGTCGAACGCTGGAACATTGATTCACGCAACTGCGTTGGTTGGCTCGTCTCCACACCGTGGAGCACACGTGATCAAGTTTGGGCCGCTTGTCACGAAGCCGGTCAGGTTTTGTCGATCGATCGGTCCTATGTCGATTCATCATAAAATATAAGAATACTATATCAATCAAATGTGACAGGAGCCGCCATGAAATCGATGACGCCAAACACATGCGTAACACGAGCGGGTGACCGGTTTTCACCGCACACGTCAACCGGGACGTTCAGGGCGACGTCGCCTGCGACGATGGTCCTGCTGTTGCTCGGTATTGGCCTCGCGCTCGTGGCTTGCGGTACCTACCCGCCACTCGATCAGGCCATCAAGTGCGACCAGTTCAAGCGGTCGCCCGACGGAAGCTGGATCACTACCACTGATGTTTCGCTCAATTACACCGAGAACGGCACTCGTTATCAGTCGAATTTCGGCAATGGCGTGACCATCACGGCAACCAGCGGCCGCCAGAATGCTGAGATCGTTGCGGCACTCAAGAAGAAGTGTAACGCGAGCAAATAAAACGTCCGCGATTGCGGATCGCTGCTGTTTGATTGCGCAGCGGGCTGGGCATCGGCGTTAACCGGAGTCGTCGCCGGCCCCGAGCGCTGCGGTCGCGGGCACCGGTCGAATCGGCTGCCGGGCGGAAATGTCGTTGGCCTTGAAGATCGCTCCACCGAGTAACACGTAGCTCAACAGGGCGAGGATAACTAACAGCGTCAACTGGACATACGGGTTAGCGACAAGGTTGCCGGTGGCGTCCCAGGCGCCATGCAGCGCGGCGGCGCTGAACCAGCCCAGCGGCAGCAGATAGATCGCCATTTTCGGCCGCAGCACCGAAAGCCCGATAAAATAACCGAATAGGCCACTGTAGGCGGAATGTCCGGTCAGGTCGGGAAGTCCGCGCCCCAGCAACAGCACCAAGCCGTCGAACGCCTGGCTACCGGCATATTGGGTCTCGCCCATCATCTTGGGCACGTACTGACCTAAAGTCTCCCTGATAAAGAATCCGGCGCCGGAGGCGACGCCCATGACAATTCCGTCGCGAGGCCCGCAGAGGCCGATATGCTTTCGAAGGCCGGTCCAGATCCAGGCAGGCCGGCCATGGGCCTGGCGGTGCAAGAAAGCCAAGCCCGCTCCCACGAGCGCAAAGCCGATGAGTGGCAGGGCCTTGAACCCTTCCTCGCACAGCCCGGTGCCGAACCAATAGCCGGCGAGTTGCGCCACGACGTTGGACGACTTTTGCCACTGATCGCCTGGGATCAGGTCGTAGAAGAGTTTGGCCCAGCTAACCCAAAACGGGGTATCCAGCAGCAGCGCGGTTGCCAGCGCGACCACGGCAAGCACCCACAAACGCTTGGGCCTGCCGCACATTTCGTTCACGTAGTAAGTCACCAGGAAGGCGATGTAGATGGCGATTCCATAGTAGATCACCCAGGCCCGGCTGATCTCCTCGCTGGCTGTGATCTTGGTTTGCGGTACCAGTACCAGCAACGCAAGGGAGAGGCACACCGTGACGAAGATCGGAAGCAGATGTTCGTGCGCTAGTGCCGAGCGGCCGCCGAGCAGCGGAAATACTTCGCCGCGCGTCAATTGCCGCGGAGGCTCCTCGAATGGAACCGGTTGTTCGGTGGCCATAGCCTCTGCCCCTCAGAGTATTTCGTTGAAGGCAGTCAAACTCCTGCGGGAACTGAGAGCGTCTACGAAGATGCCCCGACATTCGTCCCGGCTTCTCTCATCGGCTAGCATAGCCGTCGCTGTGGCTGCAAGCAGGCGGCGCGCACAGTTTGGAACATCGCTGGCACGCTCGGT
>JASHRW010000102.1 GCA_030037065.1 Xanthobacteraceae bacterium | reverse complement strand
ATCGTTGTGCTCAAGGAGGCTGCGCGCACGCCGATCTTCTGGATTCTATTCGGCACGTTCTTCGTCTGCGGGTGCAGCACCAACGGGCTCATCCAGACGCATTTTGTCACGCTCTGCCACGACTACGGCCTCCCGGCTGTAACCGCGGCGAGTGTGCTTGCCATGATGGGCATCTTCGATTTCTTCGGCACCATCGGGTCGGGCTGGCTGTCCGACCGCTTCGACCCGCGTTGGCTGCTGTTCTGGTATTACGGCTTGCGCGGACTGTCGCTGCTTTATCTGCCGTTCACCGATTTCACGTTCTACGGCCTGTCGCTGTTCGCGGTGTTCTATGGCCTCGACTGGATTGCGACCGTGCCGCCGACTGTGAAAATCACCGCCGATCGCTTCGGCCGCGAAAAGGCCGGCATCGTGTTCGGCTGGGTTTTTGCCGGCCATCAGATCGGCGCCGCAGCGCGGCGTTTGGCGCCGGCCTGATCCGCACTGAATATTTCACCTACCTGCCGGCATTCTTCATCGCCGGCGCGCTATGCATCATCGCGGCCTTGGCAGTGATCTCGGTGCGCAAATCTTCGGATGCCGGCCTCGGCGTCGCCGCGCCGGCACGGGCCTGAGCATCGAAATCAGTGCGGCGCCGCTATCGGTGCAGACGAATCAGCCGCTTCCCGAGATTTTCGCCGCGGTAAAGCTGAGCGATGGCGCCGGGGCAATGCTCGATACCGTCGGCAATATCTTCGCGATAGCGGAGTCGGCCTTCTCGCACCCACTCTGCAAGGCGCGCGATCGCCTCCTCGTACCGATGTTGAAAATCGAAAGCCAAAAATCCACACATGCGCGCACGCTTCACCAAAAGGTGCCGCTCGACGCGCGGTCCTTGCGGCGGCGGATCCCAACTCGCAACCGATGCAGTACCGCAAATCACCACCCTCGCGCCGATGGCGAGCTGCGCCAATACGGCATCGCTGATCGCTCCCGAGGTGTTGTCAAAATAAACATCGACGCCGCGTGGACAGTCGGCGGCCAGCGCGGCGGCGACGTTGCCGACCTTGTAGTCGATCGCGGCGTCAAAGCTGAATTCCTGTTTGCAGATTCCGGTTTTAACAGGGCCGCCGGCGAGTCCGACCGTGCGGCAGCCTGCCAGTTTTGCAATCTGCCCAACCGCGGAGCCGACAGCGCCAGCCGCAGTCGAGACCACGACAGTATCGCCGGGTCGCGGCTGCCCCACATCGAGCACGCCGAAATAGGCAGTGATACCGTTCAGGCCCAACACGCCGAGCGAGAGCGAGAGCGGCAGATCAATCTCCTTGATTTTTCGCGTGATCGCGCTGCCGTCAGTGACGGCGAATTCCTGCCAGCCGAGCAGCCCCGTGACGGCGTCGCCTTCGGCGTAATCCGGGTGGCGCGACTTAACCACGCTTCCAGCGGCAAACGCCCGCATCACTTCGCCGATGCCGACCGGTTTGGAGTAATTGGCAACGGCAGAGACCCAGCCGCGCATCGCCGGTTCGACCGACAGATAGTGGTTGCGTACCAGAACCTCACCATCGGCGATCTCCGGGACGGTGGCCTCAACGATTTCGAAATGCTCGGCCTGCGGAATGCCGTTCGGGCGCGCCTTAAGGCGCACCTGACGATTTACAGGAGGCGCCGAACTCATGCCCGCTTCACCTCGATCTTGTCCCAGATCAGAGCTGCTATGTCGGGGCCGCCGAAATTCTTCACGGCGCGGATACCGGTCGGCGAGGTGACGTTGATCTCGGTGAGGAAGCCGCCGATCACATCGATGCCGACGAACAACAGGCCGCGTTCGCGCAGGTGCGGGCCGAGCCGTTCGCAAATGTGCCGCTCGCGGTCGGTGAGTTCGGTGGCGGCCGGGGTACCGCCGCGCACCATGTTGGAGCGCAGATCGTCGGCCGCCGGCACACGATTGACGGCGCCGGCAAACTCGCCATCGACTAGGATGATGCGCTTGTCGCCGTCTCTGACCTCGGAGAGAAATTTCTGCACCACCCATGGCTCGCGAAACAGATTGGCGAACAGATCGTAGAGCGAGCCGAAATTGAGATCGTCATGCGCGAGCCGGAACACCGCCTGGCCGCCCAGCCCGTAGAGCGGCTTCATGACGATGTCGCCGTGCTCGGCGCGGAACGCTTTTATGGCGTCGAGGCTGCGGGTGATGAGCGTCGGCGGCATCAGGTCGGGAAATTCGGTGACGAAGACTTTTTCCGGCGCGTTGCGCACCGCGCTCGGATCGTTGACCACGAGCGTCTTTGGCTGCACGCGCTCAAGCATGTGGGTGGTCGAGATGTAGGCGAGATCGAACGGCGGGTCCTGGCGCAGCAGTACCACGTCGAACGAGGCGAGATCGGCATGCCGCGGCTCGCCGAACGTGAAATGATCGCCGGCGATATCGCGCACCACCAGCGGCCGCACCGTCGCCGAGACTTTGCCGTCGCGCAGCACCAGTTGGTCCGGCGTATAATAGGACAGCACGTGAGCGCGCTTTTGCGCCTCCAGCAGAAGCGCGAATGTCGAGTCGCCCTTGATGTTGATCCGCTCGATCGGATCCATTTGCACGGCGACGTTCAGGCGCATAAGCGAATCTCGGGGGCGGGCTGCACGCGGGTCTCAAAGGTCTACGCAATTTTTGCCCGGCCTGCTACCGCGCTGCACGTGTTTCCGTCAACGCGTGGCATCGAAGGCATTGGCGATGTGGCGCGGCAGCTTTCCGGGCACCATCACGATCACATCGAAACGGATTGTGCATTGCGCATCTTGCGGGTGACGCGCCAGCCAGAACTCGGCGGCGGCGATGATGCGGCGCTTGCCGCGTTCGGTGACGGCTTCCATCGCATCGTCGAGGCTTTCGCGCGCCTTGACCTCGACGAAGACGAGATCGTTGCGGCGACGAGCGACGATGTCGATTTCGCCGAACGGCGTTTTGAAACGCCGCGCCATGATGCGGTAGGCCTTGGTGATGAGAAAGAAGGCGGCGCGGCTCTCCGCCGACAGGCCGAGCCGAAACGCCGCGACGCGCTCCTGCCGCGGCGGTTCCTTGGGCGGCTTTTTCGGCGCCTGTGCCCGCGGCTCAACGCGGCGCGCCACTACGTCGGCTCCTTCGCCAGCGCAAGCGCTCGCTGATAGATCTCGCGCCGCGGCAAACCGGTCGCGTCAGCAACCTCGGCCACGGCATCTTTGAGTGAAGCGCGCAATAGCGCCTCGCGTAAGAGCGCCTCGGCGTCTTCGGCACTCGGCTGCTCCGCCGCCTGCGGCGGCGCGATGACGAGCACGATCTCGCCGCGCATCTCGCCTGTTGCGCAGCCTTGCGCCAATGTGCCGAGATCGCCGCGGCGAACCTGCTCGTGCAGCTTGGTCAGTTCGCGGCACAAGGCGGCATCGCGACGGCCGAGCCCCACCGCCAGATCGGCGAGCGTCGCGGCAATGCGGGGCCCGGTTTCGAACAGCACGATCGTCGCCGGGATACGGGCGAACTCCGCAATGCGCGTGCGCCGTGCGGCTTGCTTTGGCGGTAGGAAGCCGGCGAAGAAGAATTGATCGGTCGGCAGCCCGGCAACTGCAATTGCGGCCAAGACCGCCGATGCTCCGGGGAGCGCCGTCACCGCGTGGCCCGCCTCGCGCGTTTCGCGCACAAGTTTGAACCCGGGGTCGGAGATGAGCGGCGTGCCGGCATCGGAAACGAGCGCGATGGCGGCACCTTCGGCGAGCCGGCGCAGGAGCGTCGGCCGCGCTTTTACGGCGTTGTGGTCGTGATAAGGCGTAAGCGGGGTTTCGATCCCGTAGCGATCGAGCAGCTTGCGCGTGACGCGGGTGTCCTCACAGGCGATCAGATCGGCACCCGCCAATGCGGCAAGTGCGCGCAGCGTGATGTCGCCGAGATTGCCAATCGGGGTAGCGACGATGTGCAGGCCGGGCGACAGACGCGGCACGTCAATGGCCTGGTTATCGACGCTGTAGCGCCGCAAATCGTGAGCTGGCGGGCGGCGCGACGCCCCGGCAGACGGTGGGCTCATTATTCAACTCTAACCTCATTGCCGCTCGGGGTCATGGCCGCCTCAATGTTCATAACCCTTTCGATTTGGCTAAAACATTCGCCCCCAATATGACGAATTGCTATAAGCCTATGCCGTCGCGCAGGCGGAAGTGAGGGGAACCGCAATGTCCGCGGAGGTGCAGGTTCGAGGCTCCGTGTCGGGGTTGCCGACGCGGCGCCGCACCGTAGCCGGCTTGCTGGCGTCGACGGCAGCGCTGCTGACCGGCTGCGCTAGCAATTCCAGCTTTTTCTCCAATTCCCACTTCTTCTCGTCCGCGCCGCCGCCGGCGACAGCCGCCCCCGCCGCGGCGCCCGCCACGACAATCGGGACCGGCCAGATCAGGGTCGGCCTCCTCCTGCCGCTGTCGGCTGGCGGCAATGCCGGCCTCGCCGGTCAGGCAATGCGCAATGCGGCTGAAATGGCGCTGGCCGAATTCAATTCACCCAACATCCAGCTTTTGGTGGAGGACGACGCCGGCAACGCCGAAACAGCCCGCGCCGTCGCCCAGCAGGCGCTCGACCAGGGCGCCGCAATCATTCTCGGGCCGCTGTTCGCACAATCGGTCAGCGTCGTCGGTCAGGTCACCCAGCCACGCAATGTCCCGGTGATCGCATTTTCCACCGATGCCAACGTCGCCGCCCCGGGCGTCTATTTGTTGAGCTTTCTGCCCGAATCCGATGTCGAGCGCATTGTGCAATACGCAAGCTCGACTGGAAAGCGCGCTTACGCGGCCCTGATGCCCAGCAATCCCTACGGCAGCGTAGTCGAAGCGGCGTTCCGTACTGATGTGGCCCGCCATGGCGGCCAAATCGTCGCGCTTGAACACTATCCGCACGACCCGGCCGGCATGGCGGCGCCGGTACGAGCCATCGCTCAGGCAACGGTTCGTGCCGACGCGTTGTTCATTCCGGACGGCGGCGATGCCGTTCCGGGGGTGGTGCAGATGCTTGTCACCGATGGCATGAACACCAGGCGCATCCAACTGCTCGGCACCGGCTTGTGGGACGACCCGCGCGTCTATGAGACGCGGGCACTCGAGGGCGCCTGGTACGCGGCGCCGGACGCCGCGGGCTATCGCGCCTTTTCCGCGCGTTACCGGCAGCGCTTCAATCAGGACCCTGTGCGCACCGCAACGCTTGCCTACGACGCGGTGGCGCTGGTTGCGGCCTTGGTGAAGACGCAGCCTGACCCGCAGGTGCGCTTTTCTCCGACAGTGCTCACCAACCCGTCCGGTTTCACCGGCATCGACGGGTTGTTCCGATTCCTTCCCAACGGCACCAACCAGCGCGGGCTCGCGGTGCTGCGCGTCGCCCCGTCTGGACCGCAGACCGTTTCGCCGGCGCCGCGCAGTTTCGGCACGTCGGCGATTTAGACTTGCCGGTCAGGCGGCCAGATCGGCGACCACCGCATCGAGCACCGGAAAGCCCGGCAAGGTGACGCGCAGGCGGCCGGCCGGCGTCGTCTCGACCAGCCCGTGCTCGCACAGTGCCGCGATGCGTTCGGGATCGAGCGCGCGGCCGGCAAGCTTCGCGTACCGGATGAGATCGATGCCCTCAGCGAGCCGCAGTCCCATCAGCAAGAACTCGTCGGACATTTCCTCGCGGGTGAGCACGTCGTCGGCGATGACGCCGTGGCCCCGCGCCTCTACGCGCATGAGCCAGGTTTCCGGACGCTTCTCTGTCGCGGTGGCGTGACGATCGCCGTCGATATCGAGCCTGCCGTGCGCGCCCGGTCCTATGCCGGCATATTCGTGGCCGCGCCAATAAATCAGATTATGCCGGCATTCTCTGCCGGGCCGCGCGTGATTGGAAATTTCATAGGCCGGCAATCCGTGCGCTGCGCAGATGTCCTGGGTCGTGTCGTAAAGAGCGCGCGCGGTGTCCTCGTCCGGCGTTTTCAGCTTGCCGGCCGCGTGCAGCGCGGCAAACGGCGTATCGGGCTCGATGGTGAGCTGATAGAGCGATAAATGCTCGCCCGCGTGTGCCAGCGACTCTTTCAGCTCGCGCGCCCATTGCTGCGGCGTCTGCCCTGGCCGCGCATAGATAAGATCGAACGAATAGCGCTCGAACACTTCGCGCGCCACCGCGACGGCGTCGAGCGCTTCGCGCGCCGTATGCATCCGCCCAAGTTCGGCGAGCGCGCGGTCGTCGAGCGCCTGCACGCCGAGGGACACGCGGTTGACGCCGACCGCGCGATAGCCCCGAAAGCGCTCTGCTTCGACGCTGGTCGGATTGGCTTCGAGCGTGATCTCGGCATCGTCGGCGACGCGCCACTGCCGGGCGATCGAATTGAGTACTCCGGCGATCGTCGACGGCTGCATCAGCGACGGC
>JASHRW010000101.1 GCA_030037065.1 Xanthobacteraceae bacterium | reverse complement strand
GCCGCCGATGTCCGGCCGGATAGGGCGCGGCTGCGCGCGTCCGCCGCCGGCGGCATAGGCGGGCTCGGCCTCGCGCCGGACCGGTTCGACCGCGTCAAGGGCGCGGCCATGCCGGGCAACGATGCGATTGAGTTCGGCGAGCGCTTCGATCTGATCGACGATGACGCGCCGCATCTGCGCGGCGTTTTCGGCGGTTTCCTGCGGCAATTCGAGAACACCGCGGCGCAGTTCGGCGCGCGTTGCCTCCAGCTCCCGCTGCATTTCTCCCGCCATCTGCTTCATGCCTTGCATGATCTCGGTAAAGCGGTTGGCGGATTGATTGAACATCGAGTGCATTTCACCGGCAGTATCTTCAAAGACCGTGTTGATCGTCTCGCTGGTACGTTTGCGCTGCTCCTCGGTACTCGCGCGCACGATGTCGAACTGCTGTTCTATCGTGTGCACGCTTTCGTTGCTTGTCTCGGCCACGATGCTGGCGATCTCCCTGGCGCGGGTAGTCGCCGAATCCAGTGATTCGTCGAGCAGGCCGGAAAAGCGACGCAGCCGCTGCTCGAAATCGTCGGTGCGCGCGTCGAGCGTAGTCACCAACGATTCGATGCTGGCGTGACGCGCGGCGACCGACTCGTCGCTGCGGCGGTTGCTCTTATCAAGAAGCTCGACCGCCTCGGTGAGCGCGCGGCCGTGGGTTGTGAACTGGGTAGCGAGATCGCCAAGATCGCGCAGGACCTTGGCCGTCGTACTGTTAAATGCGCCGAGATGCTGTTCCACCTTGGCGGTGGCCGTCTCGCTCCGGGTGTTGAGATCGTTCATGGCGGCGACGAATTCGGAAACCCTCGCCACCATCGTGTGCTCGATGGCGTTCATGTTCTCGTGCGCGCCGCTGAGCACTTCCTGCAGCAGGATATTGGCTTCGCGCAGACGTTCAAACAGGGCGGTGGAATCATTGCGCAGCATGCCGTGCGTCTCGAGCATATCGGCAACCGTCGCTGCCGCCGTCTGTTTCGATTCCTCGACCGACGCCCGCGTTGCAGTATGGAGGTCTTGAAGCGTCCGCGTGATGCTCGATTTTGCCGCCTCGGTGACGCCTTGAGTGCCTTCTTGGAATTGCCCGAGCGTGCGGGTGACCGCCGTCGTGGCGTTCTGGCTCGCATCGTTGATTAGCTGGGCGATTTCCTCGCTCTTGTTCATCATGGTCTGCGTGAAGACGAAGCCCTTTGCTTCGATGGCCTTGACCGTGTGGTCGGTGATGCGAGTCACCTCGTCGGCGAATTCCTCGCCCTTGCCGCTCAACGCGCTGAGAAGCTCGTTCGATTTCTCGTCGAGGGCACGGGTCATCTCGCCGACGCGCTGGGATACCGCCGTATGAATCTCGTCGGCGCGGCTGATAATGTTGCGGGCCACGCCGGCGCTCATGGTGTCCAGGGTGCGCTCGGCGTCGGAGGCCGAGCGACCGATCGCATCAGCGCTGGAGCGGGCGGTCCTGGCCATAAGATCGGCCGCCGTCGCGGTGGTCTTTACGATTGTTTCGTTCGCCGCCGCGGCGCTCTTGCCGAGCGTTCCGCTCGCGGTTGCCGCCGTTCTGTTGATCGCCTCGGTGGCGCTCGCGGTGCTCTTGCCGAGCATTTCGCTGCTGCTGGCGACGGATTTATCGATGGCATCGCTGGCGGCCGCGGCGCTCTTGCTGATGGTGTTGCTGAGCGCTGTCGCGCTGCGGGTAAGCGAACTGGTGGCTTCCGCGGCGCTCTTGCCGATCGTGTTGCTCAGCGTATCGGCGCCACGATTAAGCAAGGCGGCGGCTTCGGCAGCATTTTTGCCGATCGTGCCGCTGAGAGCGTCTGCACTGCGCGTGAGCAGAACGGTAGCATCGGTGGCACTCTTGCTGATTGTGCTGCTCAGCGTGTCGGCGCTGCGGGTGAGCGAGCCGGTGGCATCGCTGGCGCTGCGGTTGAGCGCCTCGGTCACCGCAGTGGTGGCCGCCATGCTCTTGCCGAGAGACTCGGTTGTGTTGGTCAGAAGCGCGGTGAGCGTTTGCTCGGCGCTGGTCGAGTTGGACTTGATCGCGTCGGAAAGCTCCACCATCCGTGCGTTGAGCAAATCGGCTGCGGCACGGCTGTGTGTGTCCATCTCCTGGATCACGCTCTCGGTGCGTCCGATGAGCAGTTTCTCCAGTTGCTCGATGCGGTTATCGAGGGCCGTGGCGACCTGCAAGGCCCCCGCTCCGAGTGTCTTGTCGATGGCGGTAACGCGCTCGGTGACGGTCTCGGTGAGTTTCTGGCCGCGGCTGTCGATCAACGTGGCGACGTCGCTGACGCGCTTGTCGACCGCAGCGACGACTTCCTTGCCGCCCTCGGCGAGCGTCCTCGCAATATCCATGACCCGCGTTGAGAGCGCTTCGGTGAGCGACTGCGTACGGCTGTCGATCGTCTCCTGAAACCGTCCCAGGCGCTGGTCGAGCGAATTGGTGACCTCGTTGGCCTTTGAGGTGACGCGATTGTCGAAGCTGTCGATGTAGCTGCGCATCGACTCGGAAACGTCCTGCGTGCGCGCGCCGAGCCGCTCGACCAGTTCGGCACCATAGGTCTTTACCGTCCGGTCGAATTCACTCAAATGCCGGGTGATAAGATTGCCGAGGGTCGCTGCCTCGCGCGAAATTTTTTCGCCGAGCTCGATGCCGGAGTGGCTGAACACCTCCTCGTAGGTGGCGAGCCGCGTGGCAAACAGTTCCTTCATGGCGTCGCTGCGCGAGGTGATGACCGAGATCACCTGTTCGGTGTTCTCGCGCACCGAGTCGGCCACTTTTGAACTGCGCGCTATCAGCGAATCGGTAATGCGCGCGCCGGCTTGCTCGAGCTTGGTTGCGACTTCGCCGCCGCGCAAATTGAGGTCGAGCACCAGCGACTCGCCGGAAGCCTTGAGTGTGCTGTTGACCTCCTCGGCGCTCCCGGCGATCTTTTCGGCGATCCGGCTCGATGTTTCGATGATTGAGTCGGTAAGTTCCTGCGCCCGGCCGTTGACCATATCGGTGAGTTCTTGCGAGCGGCCGACCATGGTGTCGACGATGGCGAGGGATTTTTCGGAAAAATTCTCGGTGACGCGATCGAGCCGCGCCGTCATCATGTCTTCGAGCCCTTGCGCAATTTCGGCGAAT
>JASHRW010000100.1 GCA_030037065.1 Xanthobacteraceae bacterium | reverse complement strand
TCCGCAAAAAGGGGCCGCGTCGCAATTTCAAGAGGGACCAGCGGGGGTGGAAACGGAGAAGGGGCCGATACCATCAAGAGGTAACTTCGCGCCGTCGATCGCAACGGCTTGCAAAAAACTTTGTTCAAAGCAACCGTCGCCGGTGCGATCGATGGCTTGATCTGATGGATTTGTTGGATTTGTTTGGGCGGTAATATAAAGAGGCCGCCAGCTGAGGCGGCCTCAAAATGTCGTCATTTGGCGCAAGCCTCTCAAGGTCGCTGGCTTGCTTTACGCTCTTTGCCGCTAAACCCAATAGGGTATCGATGATGCGCTGATCTGTAGCTTCCCGCGCGAAATGCGTGCAGCGTTCGGCTTGCGCTCGTAATCGTTCAGCCTCGGTCATAGCTGGCTCTCGGTGACCGTGTCGAAACTAGCGCTTACAACTTTCACTTGTTCCACAAATTAGGACGGCCGAAAATCAAAACGGCGATATTCGACTTGCCGTACTCCAATATTCCCTACCCCCGGTACTGGCCGGCCAGTACCCTACCCCCGAAAAGAACATATTGCGAACATAGAACAGATCATGTACAGTGCTGCCATCGCTGGTTGCCGGAAGGGGCACGCAAGGCTTCGGGCGGGTCCGTTGTGGGGCTGCCGAATCCCGGCCATAAGGAGCACGACCAATGAGTGCAGCGCTTCGTCTCGTCGAAGGATCGTCCATGGATAAATCGAAGGCCCTTGATGCCGCGCTCTCGCAGATCGAGCGCAATTTCGGCAAGGGCTCGATCATGCGACTCGGCAAGAATATGCAGTCGATGGACATCGACGTGGTGTCCACCGGCTCGCTTGGGCTCGACATCGCGCTCGGCGTCGGCGGCCTGCCGCGTGGCCGCGTGGTCGAGATTTACGGCCCCGAATCGTCGGGCAAGACCACGCTCGCGCTGCATTGCGTCGCCGAAGCGCAGAAGAAGGGGGGCATCTGCGCCTTCATCGACGCCGAGCACGCGCTCGACCCGATCTATGCCCGAAAACTTGGCGTCAATGTCGACGACCTGTTGATCTCGCAGCCCGACGCCGGCGAGCAGGCGCTGGAAATCGCCGATACGCTGGTGCGCTCCGGCGCGGTTGACGTGTTGGTGATCGATTCGGTTGCCGCGCTGGTGCCGCGCGCCGAGCTCGAAGGCGAGATGGGCGACAGCCAACCCGGCCTGCAGGCGCGGCTGATGAGCCAGGCGCTACGCAAACTCACCGCCTCGATCAACCGCTCCAACACCATGGTGATCTTCATCAATCAGATCCGCATGAAGATCGGCGTCATGTACGGCTCGCCGGAGACCACGACCGGCGGCCACGCGCTCAAGTTCTACGCGTCGGTGCGGCTCGACATTCGAAGGATTGGCGCGATCAAGGAGCGCGACGAGGTGGTCGGCAATCAGACCCGCGTAAAAGTGGTCAAGAACAAGCTCGCTCCGCCGTTCAAGCAGGTTGAGTTCGACATCATGTACGGCGAGGGTGTGTCGAAGACCGGCGAACTGATCGACCTCGGTGTCAAGGCCGGCGTGGTGGAAAAATCCGGCGCCTGGTTTTCCTACGACAGCCAGAGGATCGGCCAGGGCCGCGAGAACGCCAAGGCGTTTCTCAAATCCAATCCCGATATCGCGCAAAAGATCGAAGCGGCGATCCGCCAGAATGCCGGGTTGATTGCGGAAAAGATTCTCGCCGGTGAGGAAGCCGATCGCGGCGATGACGATGCCGCCGAGGGATAATTCCATTTCCCTCATCCCTTGTGGGGGAGGGTAGGGAGGGGTGACGCGGTGAAGTTCAAGCGTTGACTTGTCGCGTAAAGTCCGTCGACCCCACCCTAACCCCTCCCCACAAGGGGGAGGGGAACAGGGAGCGTCATGAACTGCGCCGCTCCGCGGTCCAGGTACCCGAGCAGGCGCCGCCCTTCCAGAAGCCTTGGCCGGTATCGCCGGCAAGCCGGCCGGCACCGGTGGCGCTCTTGTCGCCGTGGCTCACGGTGACGGTGATGGCGCCGGTCGGCAGGACCCTGCCGCTGATGGTGAAGGGATCAGAGCCGCCATTGACCAGCAAGCCGTGGGAGATGCGGATCGGATAGCGGTAGCCGCGGTCGCAGTCGCCCTTTTCGGTCACGATCGAGACGCTCCAGACGCCGTCGTAGCGCGGCGCCGCGGCGTTCGACGTCGCGGAAGCAGCGAAGCTTGCTGCAGCGGCAAGCAGCGCGCAAGCGGTGCCGCGGGCAAGACGGTTTCCAAGAATGGCAATCATGGCTGTCGTTCCTGAATCTCTGTTTGAGGCCGAAGATCGTTGTGTCGTTTTCAGTGCGGCGGGTTTGCCCGCTTTCCTAGTTAGTCGCCGCGGAATGCCAACCGGTTTAAAAGAAAAAGGTTCAGATCGCGTTGATGGCTGCCTTAAAATTGCCGCTTGGCCGCCACGTTCTTCCGCGTGCGGTGAAAAAGCATCAATGTCCCAATAGGATAGCGGCCGTGACCATGTTCCTGGCGCGATCCGCGCCGCCCAAATGGTTTACTGCGTGTGTGGGCAAGGCCGGGAAAGCCTTGAGCCTTACGGCGGCCCCATGGCGGCCGCCGCCGGCTGCTGATCGGCGGAGACCAGGCGATAGCCGACACCGAGCTCGGTGAGCAGGATATGGGGTTGTGTCGGGTCGGCCTCGATCTTGCGGCGCAGCTTGCGCACGAAGATACGCAGATAATGGGTGTCGTCGATGTGTTCGTCGCCCCAGACTTCGCGTAGCAGGAATTGGTGGGTCACGACGTTGCCCGAGTGCTGCGCCAGAGTCTGCAGCAACCGATACTCCTTCGGCGTGAGCGTCACGCGCGCATCGCTGACGAACACCGCGCGCGCGGTGAAATCGATGGCGAGCGGCCCGAACTTGACCACCGGCTCGCCGCGGGCGGTGCGCAGCTGCCGCCGCATCGCCGAGTGCGCGCGTGCGAGCAGTTCGGCCATGCCGAACGGTTTGACCATGTAATCGTCGGCGCCGAGTTCAAGCAGCCGCACTTTCTCGGCTTCGCTGCCGCGCACCGACAGTACGATCAGAGGCACACCGGACCAAGCGCGCAACCGTTCCAGTACTTCGGAGCCGTCCATGTCGGGCAGGCCGAGATCGAGAATCACCAGTTCGGACGGCCGCAGCGTCGCCGCGCGCAATGCCTCGGCGCCAGTCTCGGCCTCGGACACCGCAAAGCCGTCAAGCTCGAATCCGGTGCGCAGAAAGCGGCGAATCTGAACCTCGTCATCGACGACGAGAACGGACGGCAGGATTTCATTCATCGACTGTTGCCTTCGATGGCGCCGGCTCGCCGGTCGGCGTTGGCTGAGCCCATATAGGTTCGCTCCCCATCGGCTCAACCGATTTGGGTTCAGGCGAGACCGGCAGGCGGATCGACACCGTGGTGCCGCGCCCGGCGCCTTCGCTCGCCACCTCAACGGTGCCGCCATTGGCGGTGATGAAGGCATTGGCGATCCACAATCCGAGGCCAGAGCCCGACGTGATGCCGGCATGGCGAGGGCCGCGAAAAAAACGCTCGCCGATCTGGCGTTTCTCTTCGCCGGTGAGACCGGCGCCGCAATCGTGCACCGAAAGCACCACGCTCCGCCCGTCGTGATGGGCGGCGATGCGAACGGCCGCGCCGTCGGCGGAATATTTGGCGGCGTTGTCGAGAATCTGGACGAGCGCTTGCTCCACTTGCGCTGGATCGGCGCGCACGATCGGCAAGTTGGAATCGAGGTCGAGCGTGACCGGACGGCCGGCGAGCCGCCGTCGCCGGTGTTCGATTGCGGCGTTGACGATATCGACCGGCTCGAGCCATTGCGGTTTCGGTCGCACCTGCTGGCGGCTGATGGTGGTGGCGTCGAGCAGATTCTGGATGTCGCTGTTGAGCCGCTCGGCTTCGTCGCGCACGACGCCGGCAAGCGCCAGCAGACGTTGGTCATCGGCGAGCGCCGGCGCGTTGACGAGCACGGTCGCGGCACCGAGAATGGACGACAGCGGCGTGCGCAATTCGTGCGACACCGAGCCGATCAGCGCCTCGCGCAACAGCTCGGTCTCGGAGCGCATTTTCGCTTCATTGAGCGCGCGCGCCACGTCAAGCCGCTCCAGCGTCGCCACCGCGTCGGCGAGCGCGTCGTCGATGCGGCCGCGCATGTCGGCAAGCGCAGCACCGGAAACGCTGCCGAGATCGACAGCGATGCTGCCGAAATCGGGCGTCTTCGGCGACACCCGCCGGATCAGCCAGATGTTGCCGTTGCCGTCGTCGACGGTGCGCTCGGTCCCTCGATCTTTCTCGGCCTGCGCCACTTGCGCACGCACGCGCTCGGGTACCTCGCCGCCGGCGCCTGCCTCGGCGGTGCCGAGCAGCGCCACCTTGCGCCCGACCAGGGTGGCGAGGTGATTCTGAATCGCGGTGAAGATTTCGCCGGTGTTTTGCGCCGCGGCGAGCCGGCGCGAGAAAGCGTAAAGGTCGCCCATTTCCTGCTCGCGCTTGCGCGCGATCGTGATGTGCTTCTTGGCCTGACTGGACAGATGGGACACCACCACGGCGACCACCATGAACAGCAGGAAATTGAGCGCTTCCTGCGGAGACGCGACTCTGAAGGTGTAGAGCTGGGCAAAAAACAGATAACCGGACAGTGCCACGCCGGCGACCGCAGCGATCAGCGCCGGCACGACGCCGTAATTGTAACCGAGCACCATGATCGGCACGAGGTAAAGCACCGAGCCGCGCAAGATGCCGAGATAGTGCCGCAGCAAAATCCCGGCCACCGTCGTCGCCGCGATCAGCAGCAACGCAACGCCAATGCCGCGCATTTCGCGACGCATGATCGAAGTGATTAGGTGTGATTTCACCCGAAGCGCCGTTGGTTGAAAGGACGAGCCGCCATGCGGTCCGCCGGCGCGCGCCGCACACGCTGTGCCCGCGCGCTCTTCGTACATCCTTTTTGCCGCCGTCGCGGAAACGGCGCAACGCATCGGCGGACGAATCTTTGTGATCGAAAAAGCCGCGTCAGCGATGTTTATCTGAATTTTACGCGCGCGTTTACACGGTTAAGGAAAATTTACCAATGTGCGCGGCTCCTGGCGCAGGCGCTATTTCCTGCCGCAATCATGTGTTTAGCTGCCGATTGCCCTCCGCAGGAAAGGCTTCGTCACCATCTTCAGCTTTCCCCCGGAGGGTTCGGCCCCCGGCGCTTCCCCGCCGGGGGTTGCTTAATTCAAACGAGGGCATCGGGAAACGGCCAAACGGCACGGGGTGCTCGCGTTCGCCGTCTGCCCCGTCACTTGCTGCGGACGACCTCACTGTATTCGGGGGCGGTGGTGAGGAAGCCGCGTTGCACCATCCAATTCACTTTTTCCTTGAACTCGTCGGGCCGATAGGCATCGACGCCGACGAGTTCAGGCATTAGCCCGCTCCGGCGCTGGTCCGGCGGCAGGTCGCGCAGCACCTCGTCGCGCGAACGCTCGTCGTTCTCGCGCAGCCAGGCGATCGCGCGGTTGAGCGCGCGGCGCAGCTTTTCCGCCGTTTCCGTATCGACACCGTCGCCGGCGACGATGCCGCCGCGCCAGCGCAGGTCGGCGATCTTGCGCGCGCCGGCCTTGAACGCGCGGCTCACCAGTGGCTCCATCAGCGCCGCCGCTTCGGTGGTACCGCTGAGCAGCGCTTCAAGCCGGTCGTTGGCATGAACGAGCTTGATCTCCTCGAACGGCACACCGGCGGACTCCAAAACTTCTATCGCTGCGTAGAACGTGCCGGCATGCCAAGTGACCGCAATCGGCACGTTGCGCAATTCGCCGACCGCATTGATTTTTGAATCCTTCCTCACCATGAGCGCACCGGTGCGCACCGTGGTGTCCAGCCCGATGATCTTGCCGCCGCCGAGCGCCTGCACGCGCTCGATGGCGCCCCATTCGCACACCGGATAGACCTCGAGCGCCCCCTTCTGTAGCTGCGATTCCTTCCAGCGCCGGGAGAAATCCTGCACGCGCCCGGCCGCGCCTTTCGGATTGTCCTCGAAGTATTCGACCTTCAATCCTTCGTCGGCGAAAAAGCCCTGCTCGACGGCGACCCGCCACGGGCGATCATGGGCGTTGCTGTCGCTTTGCAGTCGAATGGTGCGCATCATCGCATCCTCGTTTGATGATAAGCCTTGCGGCGAAAGGCCGGGCGGAACCTAGAGAGGCGGCTGGAGCTATGCAATACGCGCCCGGGTCGCGCATGGCTGAACCGCGGCGTTATGCGCCGGTCTCATCGTCGTCAGCCCGATAGGGCTCGTCGTATCCGTGGCGGTTCGAATAGAACAACAGCGCCATCAGGCCACAGCCCACCACCAGCGAGAAGCCAATGCCGAGCGCCATGGCGACATAGCCCGCCGTCGGCACCGAGGGACCGCTGACCGAAATCCAGGCCCGTGCGGCGTACCAGCCGGCCGCGACAAGGAGCGCAAACAGCGGCACGGCGACGAGCGCGGTCGTCGCCAGGGTGCCGAGTTTGGTGCGCGGTGCAGCCATCTCAGTCACATAGGCTGCGGCGCGCCGATTGCCAGCCGGCGGTGCAGCCGGACCTAAGCCCGCTTATTCACTTGCCCTTGCGCAGGACGACGTAAGTGGCCGTGTAAGGCACGCTCTTGAAGTCGCCAGCCTTGTCGCAAGAGCCGGTGAGCACGCCCCCCTGCGTGTCGAGCCGTTGTATCGTGGTCACTTTCGATAGGATGCCGCGCCGCCCCATATGTTTGACCACGTCGAGCTTGAGCCATGGTATGTCGTCGGCTGTGGCGCCAGGGGCGTGGCCGGAAGCCTTGGCAACGACCTTGCTGCCGTCTACGTCTTCCCAGGTCGGTCCGGCATAGTGGCGGCCGGCCGTTTTGCCGTTCTCGATCAATGTCGCGATCGGCTCGCGAAACGACCAGGCGAGCTTGCCGTCGCTGCCGGCCTTACACTCGTAGACCTGTGCGCCGACGCCCTGGAAGGTCGCGATCGTCTTTGCGCCGGGGACAGCGACCGCGTCAGGTATTTGCGGCGCCTGAGCCATTGCCACGCTCACGCCGAGACCGGCCGTCAGCATCACAAGTGCCGATAAGCAGTTCGTCTTCGTCATCGGATCCTCCGTTGGACTTTTCTCCCCCGCATTCGTTTAGGCCATGACCTTCTTCAAATTCTCATCGATCTTGTCGAGGAACCCGGTCGTGGTGAGCCATTTCTGATCGGGCCCGACCAAGAGCGCCAAATCCTTGGTCATGAAACCCGCTTCCACCGTGCCGACGGTGACCTTCTCCAGCGTATCGGTGAATTTCTTCAACGCGGCATTGTTGTCAAGCTTGGCGCGGTGCGCAAGCCCGCGCGTCCAGGCAAAAATCGAAGCGATGGAATTGGTCGAAGTCTCGCGGCCCTTCTGGTGCTCGCGGTAATGCCGCGTCACCGTGCCATGCGCGGCCTCGGCTTCAACGACGCTGCCGTCCGGGGTGGTCAGGACCGAGGTCATCAGGCCGAGCGAACCGTAACCCTGCGCCACGCTGTCCGACTGCACGTCGCCGTCATAGTTCTTGCAGGCCCAAACGTAGCCGCCCGACCATTTCAGCGCCGCCGCCACCATGTCGTCGATCAGCCGGTGCTCGTAGGTGATCTTTTTCGCGGCGAACTTTTCTTTGAACTCGCTATCGAACACGTCCTGGAAAATGTCCTTGAAGCGTCCGTCATAGACTTTGACGATGGTATTCTTGGTCGACAGATAGAGCGGATAGCCGCGGTTGAGCGCGTAATTCATCGACGCGCGGGCGAAATCTCTGATCGAAGCGTCGAGGTTGTACATCGACATGGCGACGCCTGAGCCGGGGAAGGCAAACACCTCGCGCTCGATCTTCTGGCCGTCATCGCCGATGAAAGTCAGAATGAGCTTGCCCTTGCCCGGCACCATGAAGTCGGTGGCGCGGTACTGGTCGCCATAGGCGTGGCGGCCGATGATGATCGGCTGCGTCCAGCCCGGCACCAGCCGCGGTACATTCCGGCAGATGATCGGCTCGCGGAAGATGACCCCGCCCAAAATGTTGCGGATGGTGCCGTTCGGCGAGGGGTACATTGCGTGCAGGTTGAATTCCTTCACCCGCGCCTCGTCGGGCGTGATGGTGGCGCACTTGACCGCGACGCCAACCCTCTTAGTCGCCTCCGCGGCATCGATGGTGATCTGATCGCGCGTCTCGTCACGCTTCTGGATGCCGAGATCGAAATACATCAGGTTGATGTCGAGATAGGGGTGGATCAGCTTGTCCTTGATGAGTCGCCAGATGATCCGGGTCATCTCGTCACCGTCCATCTCGACGATGGGGTTGGTGACCTTGATTTTCGCCATGGAGCTTCGATCCCGTGGGGCGCAATCGGTTGCAGATTCGGATTAGCAGTTTTTTGGCGCGCTCGGATAACGCCACCCGGCAGGCGCTCTATAGCATCGGCTTTCTCGCCGAAAAAGCCGCGTTACGCCCGTGTACTCACAAGCCCGCCAAAGCAAGAGCTTGGCGGCGACGTATTACATAAATACCGGCATTCCAAACGACCGAAACGCCGAGGGCGGCGATGAGGGCTGCAGCGGATCCGAGCGGTACTGCGGCGAGATGCAAGGTGAGCAAGGCCAAGCCAAATCCGGCAAGAGCGGGAACGGCGTTGGCCAACACGGCGGCCGTGGCAGGACCGCCCACGCGGCGATGCAGAATGAGCATAATGCTGGCGTAGATCACCGGGAACACAGCAAGCACGCCGCTTCCCGTCGGGCCAATTTGAAAGCTTAGGGTTACGACCACGCCGACGAGCGAAGCCACCAAACCCGCTCGTAGCACGAAGTCATACCAGGGTCGCGTGGTTCGCGGGATGCGCACGAGGCAAAATGGCTGGACGATGAAGGTACAAGCGGTGAATACGGCGACGTTGAGAGCAGATGCCGACCACGTGGTCCACTGGACGGGGCTGAACACCAAAACGGCCGCCAGCCACATTACAAATGCAAGGGATATGCTGAGCCACATCGAGCGTCGTTGGGCGATCAGAACATAGGCCGTGAGAAAAATCGCCGTAGCGCTGTTCAGTGCGAAGCTCGCAACCGCGCTCGAAGAAATGAAAGTGGAATCGTGATCGAGGGCCAGAAACACATAGACCGGGCCGGCTGAGACTGGCAGCGTTGCCACGAGCGCTCCAACCGTGGCGCCTAATCGTTCGGCGATGACGGTCGCCCCGGTCACAAACAGCGCGGTGACCGCCATCTTCGTCGCCAGCACGAACCACATCATGAGTTCGGGAGACATACAATTGATCTTGCAATTGATCTTGGCAAAGTGAGACGGTCTGCTTGCCCAAAAAATACCTGTACGGGAGCGTCGAGAATTT
>JASHRW010000099.1 GCA_030037065.1 Xanthobacteraceae bacterium | reverse complement strand
CTGGGATACGTTCGAGCATGCCGTCGGTGCGCGCTGCGTTCCAGTTACGTATCAGCGCGTCGCGCCGCAAGATGGTCTACTCCTTTGGCACGCGCGCGACCGTCGGTGGTAGCCGCCCATCGATGATTCCACCGTCCGCAATCCGAACGCGGGCACGAAATCTTGGTAGCGAACGTGAAAATGCTGCGGATCGTGATCATTGAAGAACATCCGTACCGCAATTCCGAGGAAATAGGCGATCGTAGGCAATGCGCGCTCCACCTGCGGGTTGCGCAAGCTTAACGGACGGACGACGACGCGCCTACGGCCGTATCCGAGAGGTTATGACCATGCATCCGCTCGTCCTTGAATCAAGGCGGTTGAATAACCGGCAACAGCGCGGCTGCCGCCCGGCGGCGAAATGCAGCGTGTTGCGCGTGGCAAAGATTGCCGGCGGGCGGGCGTCCTCGTCGATATGCAGGAACGGGCTGACGCCCTTCATCGGATAGGGCGCGTTCGGCAGTGTCTCCGTCATGGCAGTGCAAGCGGCGTCAGCCCTCGCCGATCTCCCGTAAAATCTCTGCCGTATGCTCGCCGAGACGGGGCGCCGGGCGGTCGGAAGCCATGGGCGCGCCGTCGAGCACGATCGGCGTGCGGATGCCGGGACTTGTTCCGCCCTTGGCCGCGGGGTTTTTCAGGTCGAGCTTCATGCCGCGGTGAATCACCTGCGGATCCGAGAAAACCTGGTCGAGATCGTTGATCGGCCCAGCCGGAATGGTGGCGGCTTCGAGTTTTTCCAGAAGCTCCGCGCGCTTGAATTTCGAGGTCAGCGCGCAAAGCTTGCCGACCAGTTCGGCGCGATGTGCAAGCCGTCCCTTGTTGTCCTTGTATTCCGGCACCTTGGCCAATTCGGGCGCCCCGAGAAGGCCGCACAATTTGATGAACTGCGCGTCGTTGCCCGTAGCGATGATGACACGGCCGTCGGCGACCGGGAATTCCTGATAGGGGACGAGATTCGGGTGCGCGTTGCCGATCCGCTTGGGCACCTCGCCGGAAACCAGATAATTCAGCGCCTGGAACGCCAGCGTGCCGACCGTGGAATCGACCAGAGCGGCGTCGACATAGCCGCCGCGGCCGGTCTTTTCCCGCCGCGCCAAGGCCGCCAGAATCCCGACCGTGGAATAGACGCCGGAGAAGATATCGGCGATCGGAACGCCGACGCGCAGCGGCGGTCCGTCGGCGGTGCCGGTCATGGCCATGATGCCGCCCATGCCTTGGGCCATAAGATCGTAACCTGCCCGCGATGCATAAGGGCCGGTCTGGCCGAAGCCGGTCACCGAGCAATAGATCAGCCGTGGAAAGAGCGGTGCGAGACTTGCGTAGTCGAGGCCGAACTTTTTCAGGCCACCGACCTTGAAATTCTCGATCAGTACGTCGGAGCGGGAGGCAAGCTTCTTGACGATGCGCTGGCCCTCGGCAGCCTCGAAATCAAGCTCAATCGAGCGCTTGCCACGGTTGGTGCAATGAAAATAGGCCGACGCCAAATGACCGCCATCGGCGGCCGGTACGAACGGCGGGCCCCAGGCGCGGGTGTCGTCGCCGGTGCTCTTGCGTTCCACCTTGATCACGTCAGCGCCGAGATCGGCAAGAATTTGCCCCGCCCACGGCCCGGCCAGAATGCGGGCAAGCTCCAGTACACGTAAACCAGCTAGCGGACCCGGCATGCGTAAGCCCTCGTGCATTGCGGCAATGCAAAATGAAATAACCAAAACCGCACACCGGCCTAACTGGCCCAGGCGTAGAGCTTTGTCCACTATGCGCGCTGACGCTGCTGTGGCGGCAAAGTAGGGTTGGCACCCGGTTTGGCTTGCTATCGCGCGAGGTCATCACTAGCTACAGGCCTGCCAAGCGGATGGGTGATGAGCCGTGAATTCGAGCTTTTTCAGCGAAATGCTGCAAAGCATCGCCGACCGCGGCCGCTCCCTGATTCAGCGCCGCGAGCCGGCGCGCGAGCGCTCGGCCGGCCTCATCGAATTATGCGAGGCGCTGCTGTCGGGCCGCGGCGAGGCGTCCGGAGTGGCGTTGGCACGCGATATTCTCACCCGCTACGCCGCGTTGACGATCGGACCGCGCATCGCCTTCTTCGAGGCGCTCGAAACCACATTCGGCCATGATCGCACCCGCATCGACGCCGCGATCGCAGCGTGGCGGGCGTCGCCGACCGCCGAAACTGCGACCGAGCTGAATGCGGCGAGCGAGCCGCGGCGGCTTGAACTGTTTCGCCGGCTCAACCTCGCGCCCGGCGGCACCGCCGCACTGGTGCGCATGCGCGAGCAATTGCTCGCCGCAATGGATCACCGCGACGATCTCGCCGCGATCGACAGCGACTTCGTTCACTTGTTCTCGTCCTGGTTCAATCGCGGCTTTCTGGTGCTGCGCCGCATCGACTGGTCGACTTCGGCGGCGATCCTTGACAAGATCATCCATTACGAAGCGGTGCATCAGATTCGCGACTGGGACGATCTGCGCCGTCGCATCGACCCGCCCGACCGCCGCTGCTACGCGTTTTTCCACCCAGCTTTAGTCGATGATCCGCTGATTTTCGTCGAAGTCGCGCTGACGCGCGAGGTGCCGGGAGCGATTGCGCCGATTCTTGCCGACAAGCGCGATCACGTCGACCCGGAGCGCGCCACGACAGCGACGTTCTACTCGATCACCAACTGCCAACGCGGGCTTAACGGCGTCAGCTTCGGCCACTTCCTGATCAAGCAAGTGGTCGAGGAGGTTTCGCGCGAGGTACCGCGCGTGTCGAGCTTCGTCACACTGTCTCCGGCGCCGCATTTTGCCCAATGGCTCAAGCGCGAACGCACGCAAGAGGCCTCGTTGGCACTCGACGATGAGGATCGCGCGGCGCTCGCCGCGCTGGACAATCCGGATTGGTGGCGAACGCCGGAGATCGCCGAAAGCGTGCGCGAACCGCTGCTCCGCTCCGCCGCTTGGTATTACATGCGCGCACGCAACGGTCGCGGCCTGCCGGTCGATGCTGTCGCCCGTTTTCACCTCGGCAACGGCGCACGGCTCGAACGGCTTGATTGGCTCGGCGACACATCGGAGCGGGCACTCGCCCAATCGCACGGCCTGATGGTCAATTACCTCTACGACCTCGATTATATCGAACGCAATCACGAGGCCTATGCGCAGCAGCACGTCGTCGTCGCTGCAAACAGCGTGAGCCGACTGGTCCGTTCGCCCGTGCGCGAGATCGTGCCGGTCTCGGGTTGACGTCATGCCCCCACATGTTGCGGGCATCCACGTCTTAGCTTTAGCGAGATTTGCAGAGACGTGGACCGCCAGACGAGCCCGGCCATGACGGATTGGTGGCCCATGCCCAACCTCCTTGGCGTACTCGAGACAGTGCTCTACGTGGACGCGTTCGAGCGCGCCTGTCCGTTCTACGAACAGGTGCTTGGGCTCAACAGCATCTATCGCGATCAGCGGTTATGCGCTTATGACGTCGGCACGCGCGGCGTGCTGTTGCTGTTCCTGAGCGGCCATTCGCTTGTGACCGTGACGCTGCCCGGCGGCACGATTCCGCCGCATGACGGGCGCGGCCCAGTCCACATTGCGTTCTCTGTTGCCGCCGATGACCTTGCCGCCTGGGAGACGCAATTGGCCGATGCTGGTATCATCATCGAAGGCCGCACCCGATGGCCGCGCGGCGGGACGAGTATTTACTTCCGTGACCCGGACGGCCACTTGCTGGAACTGGCAACGCCCGGATTGTGGCTGGGATATTAGGATTTTCCGTAAACCGGCACCACGGCACCGCGGGTGACTCGATTGTCGGACGAGGCGAGAAACACGATCGTCGCGGCGACCTCCTCCACCTTCGGCCACAGCGAGAAGTCGGCCTTCGGCATGGCTTGGCGGTTGGCCGGCGTGTCCATGATCGACGGAGCGACTGCATTGACCAGGATGCCGTCTTTGGCGACTTCCTCGGCCAGGGCGACGGTGAGCGACGCCACCGCGGCCTTGCTTGCCGTGTAGGCGACCATGCCCGCGCCACTGCGCCATTCCAGCCCGGCGCGGGCGGCGACGTTGACGATGCGGCCGCCGGCTCCTGCCATTGCGTTCACAGCAGCACGACAACACAGCGCGCAGCTAACAAAATTCATGTCGATCTGCTGCCGCAGCGTCGCCATGCTGATCTCGCGCAGCGGCCCAGCGGCAAAGCCGCCGGCGATGTGGATCGACGCCCACAGCGGCGCGATGCCGCCGTAAAGCCTGGCGATCGCCGCTTCGTCGGCAAGATTGCCGCTGATGCTGAGTATGACCTGCTTGTGGCCGCGCAGCCGAAAACGTTGTGCCTCGGCTTCGTCAAAGCACGGCACGTGACAGACCGCGCCTGCCGCGATCAAAGCCGCCACAACGGCGCCGCCAAGCGCTCCGGCACCGCCAGTGACCACGACGTGCTGCTCGCGGAAGTCCATTGCTACCACCTCCATGCATCATTGCCGATCTTCTGCATGTTGTCACGAACCGCGACGGCGGACGACGACAGCGGTGGGAGCGCGCAAAGACAATATTCGATATTCTGCGCCTGAAAGGAGAATCAGTGGCAGACTTCGATCTGGCCGTAATCGGCGGCGGCATCAATGGGACCGGCATCGCGCGCGACGCCGCCGGACGCGGCCTGCGGGTCGTGCTGTTCGAGCAAAACGATCTTGCATCGGGCACCTCGTCGGCTTCCTCCAAGCTCATTCATGGCGGGCTGCGCTATCTCGAGCATCGCGAGTTTCACCTGGTGCGAGCGGCGCTCGCCGAGCGCGAGACGTTGTTGCGCGCGGCGCCGCATCTCATTCGGCCGCTGCGTTTCGTGCTGCCGGTCAATCCGGCGCGCCGCTCGGCTCTGTTGCTGCGGCTCGGTCTCCTGCTCTACGACTGGATGGGCCGGCGCAGAATTCTGCCGGGAACCCGCGAACTCGATCTGTCGAATGACGAGGCGGGCCATCCGCTGCGCGACATTTTCCAACAAGCCTACGAATATTCCGATTGCTTCGCCGACGACGCCCGCCTCGTCGTGCTCAATGCGGTGGATGCCGCCGAACGCGGCGCGGTGATCCGCACGCGCACGCGCTGCGCTCGCGCCGAGCGCGGCGACATCTGGCAGCTTATCGTCAATGCGCGCGGCAAGCGCGACGTCGTAACGGCGCGGGTGCTGGTCAACGCGGCTGGCGCCTGGGTCGAAACCGTCGCTGAATCCGTCCTGCGGCGGCCGGCGCAGCCGCATCTGCGGCTCGACCAAGGCAGCCATATCGTGGTGCGCAGACTTTACGATCACGACCGCGCCTATATTTTGCAAGCCGCCGACCGTCGCGTCGTCTTCGCCATCCCCTTCGAGCGCGACTTCACCCTCATCGGCACCACCGACCGGAGCTTCTCCGGCAGTCCAGCTGCCGTGACGCCCACGGCTGAGGAGATCGATTATCTGTGCGGAGTGGTGAATGAGTATTTTCGCACCTCGATCGGCGCCGCCGACGCCGTGTGGGCCTATGCCGGCGTGCGTTCGCTCTACGATGACGGCGCCGGCAAGCCGCAAGACATCGGACGCGAATACGCGCTTATTCTCGACGAGCGATCCGGCGAGGCGCCGCTGCTTACCGTCTATGGCGGCAAGATTACCACCTACCGGCGGCTCGCCGAAGAGGTCGTCGACCGCCTAGCCCATTTTTTCCCGCCCTCGCGGCGTTGGAGCGCAACAAGTCCACTGCCCGGCGGCGACTTCCCGTATGATGGTATTGAGGCGCTGATCCGGCGCACACTGGCGCGGTGGCCGTTCCTCACCGACGCGCATGCGCGGCGGCTCGTTGGCGCTTACGGCACGCGCGTCGAGAACGTGCTTCAGGATGCCGCCCGACTCGATGACCTCGGTCAGCGCTTCGGCGCCAACCTCACCGCCGCCGAAGTGCGCTACCTGATGGAGAAAGAGTGGGCGCAGACCGCCGATGATGTGCTGTGGCGCCGCTCTAAACTGGGTTTGTGGTTTTCGCCGCCGCAACACAGCACACTGGAAAACTTCATGGCGCGATCGAGAGGGTGATCCAGTCGGACGCAAGGAAAATGCTTCAAATTTTATCGATCGGTTTCACAGCAATTTTATGCGTCCGTGGTGTCATGATTTGAGCGAATTTGTCTTTTTCGCCGACGCGACGACAACGCCATGGATCAGATAGCCAGCCAGATACAAGCGCAGCTTGCCGCGTTGAAAGTGCTTATCGTCGACGATGAGCACACGATGCGCAAGGTCACCAAGTCGCTGCTCCAGGCCATCGGCGTCAAAGCCATTCACGAAGCCAATGACGGCGACTGGGGGCTGCATGCGATCTGCCGGCTTGAGCCGGACATCGTCATTCTCGATTGGGAAATGCCCAACCTCAACGGAGCCGAGTTCGTACGCCGGGTGCGCGCGCCCGGCTGCTTTCCTCTTCCCAATGTGCCTATCATCATGCTCACCGCCTACGCCGAGCGCTCGCGCGTCCTCGAGGCGGTTAACCTCGGTGTCAACGAATTTCTGCTCAAACCGGTTTCCTCGAAGGCGCTTCTGGCGCGCATCGTATCGATCCTGTCAAAGCCGCGGCGGATGGTGAAGAAGGGCAATCATTATGTCCCCGAGCCGCGCAATATTTCCAGTTACAAGCCTGAGTCCGATCCAGGGCTGAGCCAGATCGTTCTTCTCAATTAAGGTGCAGACATCGTTCGTTATTTGCCCGCAATTGCGGCGCGCCCGACTGTATTAACGGAACGGTCACCACGCGATAGAACCTCCTGCTAAGCAGAAGCCGCGTTTGCACATTTCGCACGCAACTCTTTTACCAAGCTGCAAGACGCACATGATTTGATGCAAGTAGAGACCGTCCGCCGCCCTTGCTTCGGAATCATTTCGCCGCGTCATGACTGTCAAACCATCGAAAAAGGAAATCGAGGATCTCATCCAGTCGCTCTGGGTGCTGGTCGTCGACGATAACCAGTACATGCGCAAGATGGTCCGCAATCTTTTAGTCAATTGCGGCGTCAAGGACATCTACGAAGCGGCTGACGGCATCGCGGCGCTTGATGCCATTCGCACGGTGGCGCCGGATGTGGTGATCCTAGATTGGGAAATGCCGCTGTTGAGCGGTCCCGAACTGGTTCGCATCGTGCGTTCGCCAGGCGTGTTTCCGATGCCGGATATCCCGATCATCATGCTTACGGGGCATTGCGAACGGTGGCGCGTGGTCGAGGCTGTGCGGCTCGGCGTCAACGAATATCTGACCAAGCCGGTCTCCGCGAAAACGATCTACGACCGTCTGGTCTCGATCATGATGCAGCCACGCCCAGTGGTGCAGCTTGGCGATTATTACGGCCCCGAGCCGCGCAAGCTGCTGACAGATTCGGACGACGGCGTCATGGGCGTACCCCTGGAAGACCCCCTCGAACACTGACGACCGCCAAGTCTTGCCGCAATCGCCCCGTTCCGGTCGCTTCGATTCCCACTTGATCCTGTTATGCGCTAGGAGTCGCGCCATGGCATGCGGCTGCAAAATGCCGCTGTTGGGCAGCGGGAGTATCGATGCAGATCACCGGAGCGAAGGATAGGCCGACAAAGTCGAGTCCGGCCTCGGTCGACGGAAATCCGCGCCCGCTGCTACGCATTGAAGGTTTAAGCAAGCGCTTCGGCAGCTTCATGGCGGTCGATCGGCTCTCGCTCGACATTCACGCGGGCGAATTCTTCGCCCTACTTGGTCCGTCGGGCTGCGGTAAGACCACATTGTTGCGGCTGATCGCTGGATTCGAACGGCCAAATGCCGGCCGGATCGTTCTGGACGGAGTCGACCTCGCTCCGGTGCCGCCCTATCGGCGACCGGTCAACATGATGTTCCAGAGCTACGCGCTGTTCCCGCACCTGACCGTCGAGGCCAACGTGGCATTTGGATTGAAGCAAGAGGGCCTGCCGAGAGGGGAAATTGCCGGCCGTGTCGCCGACATGCTGGCGCTGGTGAAGCTGGAAAGCCTCGGCACCCGCAAGCCGAACGAGCTTTCCGGCGGCCAGCGGCAACGCGTGGCACTGGCGCGGTGCCTGGTCAAGCGTCCACGCGTGCTGTTGCTGGATGAACCACTCGCGGCGCTCGACAAGAAGCTGCGCGACTTGACCCGCTTCGAGCTGATGGAGTTGCAGCGCCAACTCGGATTGACCTTCGTCATCGTGACCCACGATCAGAGTGAGGCGATGATCGTCGCCGACCGCATCGGCGTGATGGATCGTGGCCGGCTGATGCAGGTCGCCGCACCCGACGAAATCTACGAGCGGCCAGGTTCGCGTTGGGTCGCGGACTTCGTTGGCGACATCAATCTGTTTGAAGGTCGCGTCGGAGACGACAGGCTAAGTGTCGAAGGCACTGCGGCCGGTCGGCTGCGCATTGCAGCACCGATTGGGGCCGAGCCACGCACGCCGGTCTGGGTCGCGGTGCGGCCGGAACGCATTCGCCTTTCGCACGATAAGCCACCTAACCTGGAAAACTGTCTCGCCGGGACGATCGTCGAAATCGGCTACTTGGGCGATGTGTCGATTTATCAGGTGCGCATTGCCGACGGTTCGCGGGTCAAGGCGGCAGTCGCCAATACAGACGGCAACGGCGGAGATTCGCCTCAGCCAGCGGATAACGTGTGGCTCAGCTTTTCGCCCGAGGCCCCGATAGTGCTCATGCGCTAAGCGATCCGGCAAGAGCGAAACGACGCGGATGCGAAGATTATGAAAAAACAACCAAGGTCGCTCTGGCAGCGGTTCGCTATCTCGCTTCCCTATGCCTGGCTCGTCGCCTTCTTTCTTGTCCCGTTCCTCATTGTGCTCAAGATCAGCTTTTCGCAGGGCGCGATCGCGCTGCCGCCCTATAGGCCGGTGCTTGATCTGACCGCCGGTTGGCAAGGCATCGAAAGATTTTTCACCGGTCTGTCGTTCGACAATTACCGTCTGCTCGGTTCCGATCCGCTTTATCTGTTGTCATACGTGAAGAGCCTAGAAATCGCCGCCTTCTCGACCCTGATGCTGCTGGTCATCGGCTATCCGATCGCTTACGGCATGGCGCGCACGCCGCGCCGGCTGCAGGCCGTTCTGGTCGTGCTCGTCATGCTGCCGTTCTGGACATCGTTTCTCATCCGCATTTACGCCTGGATGAACATCCTGCAGCGCGACGGACCGCTCAATGAATTGCTCATGACGCTGCACATTGTGCGTGAGCCGCCGGTATGGCTCGCCACCGACACGGCGATCTATATCGGCATCGTCTATTCCTACCTTCCGTTCATGGTGCTGCCGCTCTATGCGGTGCTGGAGAAGCTGGACGAGTCCCTGCTCGAAGCGGCCGCCGATCTCGGCTGCCCGCGTTGGAAAACATTTTGGCTCGTCACTCTGCCGCTGTCGTCGCCGGGCGTGCTGGCCGGCGTGCTACTGTGCTTCATTCCGATCGTCGGCGAGTTTGTCATTCCGGACTTGCTGGGCGGTTCGCGTGCGCCAATGATCGGGCAGACGATCTGGATGGAATTCTTCGGCAACAAGGATTGGCCGACGGCATCGGCAGTCGCCATCGTATTGGTCTGCCTGCTGGTCACACCGATCGTCGTCTTCCAGCATCAGGCCATGCGCGGCGGCGAACGGAGCTGACGATGCGCAAGGTCAGTATATTCAACATCTTCGCCATCGTGCTCGGCATCGCCTTTCTCTACCTGCCGATCGTCATACTGGTGATCTATTCGTTCAATGTCTCGCGGCTGGTGGCGGTATGGGGCGGCTGGTCGACGCGGTGGTATGCCGAACTTGCCGGCGACAACGAAATCCTTCAAGCGGCGTTTACCAGCCTGCGGGTCGCGCTTGTCTCGGCAAGCGCGGCGACGGTGTTGGGCACACTTGCGGCCGTGGCGCTGGTCCGCTTCGGCCGCTTCCGCGGCCGGCTCCTGTTCGCCTCGATGATCTATGCGCCTTTGGTCATGCCGGAGGTGATCACCGGGCTTTCGTTGCTACTCCTGTTCGTGGCCGTTGAGGTCGATCGCGGCTTTTGGACCGTCGTTATCGCTCACACCACCATGGCGATGTGCTTCGTTACCGTGATTGTGCAGTCGCGGCTTGTCGATTTCGACATAAGTCTCGAAGAGGCGGCGATGGATCTTGGCGCCCCGCCGCTGCGGACGTTTCTGAGCATAACCCTGCCGCTGATCCTGCCGGCCATTGTCGCCGCTTGGATGCTCGCTTTCGCCCTGTCGCTCGACGACCTTGTCGTCGCGAGCTTCACCACCGGGCCGGGCGCGACCACGTTGCCGATCCGCATCTATTCCGCGGTGCGCCTCGGGGTGAAGCCGGAGATCAATGCCGTGTGCAGTATTTTCGTCGGCATCGTTGGTATGACGGTTCTGATCGCCTCGCTATTGGCCAAGCTCACCGGCGCAAGGGGAACGCCGGCGCGGCCGTGACGACATCGCGGTGCGCGTCGTTCAAACAATCGTCCGGCTAGTGAGAGCTCGATGCGGCTGTTGCCGCAGCGGGAGACGTCGCGATGGGAGCTGGCGAAGGTGAGGAAGCCGGCGGAGCGGCGAACAACTGATCGATCACTGCGCGCACGGCATCGCCCGCCGAATGTCGCTTGACCGCTTCGAGCAACGGCGCTGCCGCTGACGAGCGGCGGATCAGGCTCGAAGCGTCAGGCAATATGATCGGATTTTCCCACGGGCCCTGAACGATGAACGGCAAATCGAACTCGCTGTCGCTCGCGTTCGCGGCCAACGTCGCCATGCCCTTGAGATCGAGGTCGCGCGCCGGCACCGAGGCCTGGCCGGCAAGCGTCAGCTGCACCGCGGGGCTGTCGATCCGTAGATCATCGACCGCGGCCATGCCTTGGTCGATCTTGACGTTCAGCACGAGCTTGTCGAATGGCGTACGCCCGCTGCGGAAGTCGCCATTGCCGGAAAGCGGTCGCTTGTCCAGCCGCCGCAGTAATTGCTCGACATTGATGCCGACGAGCACGCCGTCGTGCGCATTGAGACTCGCCGTTCCGCTGAGCGTGTGGGTCAAGGCCCATACGGAGTCGCCCGATCCGCCGACGTCGAGGGCCAGCGTGCCACGCCCCTCGAGCTTATGCACGCCGAAGATCTGGCCCAGGCAACCGCTAAGATCAACATCATCGAAGCGCAAGTGCGAACCCACTGCGATGCCGTTATCGGCAGTGCCGACATTGAACGCGCCGGTAATGACGCCACCGAAAGTCTGCGACTCTCCAATGGTCACGTCGAGTTTGCCGTCGCGCATATTGGCTGCAACTGCCGTGCGTCCCAGTTGGGCGTCGGCGATCTTGATGCTCGCGGCAGACAGACGCAGATCGAGATCGAAGTCGGTCAGTCCGTCGAGCGCAATCGGCAGCCGATCCCAGCTGCGCTCATTCGCCGCCATCAGGCGGATTCCGGCGACATACGGGGTGAGATTGAGCGAGTCGGCTGCGAGGGTTCCTCGGACGGCGCCACGACCGTCGGTTGCCAGCGTGAGTACACCTTCCGCTTTGTTGCCGTCGAGCTCGACATTGACGTCGCTTAGCGAGATCACGCCTTTGCCGACGGTGCTTTGCGCTCGCAAAGCGAAACGCTCGAAGCCCCCAAACGGCAAGCGGCTCCACCCGGTCCAATACAGTGCGTCACGCAACGAAGGCGAATCGACGTCGAGCGTTCCGTCCATCTTAAGCGCCGGCCGATTACTCGCCGTACCGTCGAAGGCGAGATTGAGCGGCGTAGACGTAAGCCGCAATTTGACGCCCGTCGTCTGGCCGGTGAGCGCCGCGAGGAAATCGCTCAGCGTGAGGCTGGCATCAACCGTTTGCTCACGCCAGACAAACTGGCCGTTGGCAGCGAAGCTACGCGAGATCGACGGCCAGGCGAGCTGGAAATCCACATTATCGAGGCGCTCGGCGAGGCGTTTCTGCGCGTCGTGCACCATGATGGTGCCGTCATGAATTCCGATCTCCGAGAACGACGCGGTGCGGCCGGGGTGGGGCTCGACGGCGTGGGCGAGCGAAGCGGCAAGCCCAGACCAATTCGACTGGCCGTCCGCCGAAAAGCTGACGTTGATGGTCGGCCGCACCAAGGTCACGTCGGCGATTTCGATCCGCCCGGCGAGCAGGGGAAAATAGCGGAGCCGCGCCGTCAATTCATCGGCCGTGACGGCCGGCCGGGCACCTCCATTCTCGCCGAGCAGCACATCGTGAAAACTCACCGAAGCATGCGGGAAGAGCGAAACCGACACGCCACCGGACAGCGTCGGGTCGAGGCCGGTGACGGCTTGAATCTCCTTCCTGACCGCATCTCGCACGCTGGACGCTGGAATGAGAAACGACAGCCCGATCAGCGTGACGAACGTCGCCGCGGCCACGGCCGCAACGGCAATCGCAAGGCGCTTCAAGCCCTTAGCCGCGGTCACAGGACGCGCTTCCGGTGTTGTGGTGCCAATTGACTATAACGGATGGCAGGTGAGCTTCAAACATGCTCGGCCTCTGTGTCGGATTCGTGGCCACCCCTGGGCCCGTTAGCGCGCGGCTGCCTGACCCGTGGGAAAAGCGATCTCGATGAGAGTGCCTGAATTTGGCGCGCTCTTGATGCTGAAATTGGCGCGGTTCGCCTCGGCGAGCGCCTTGGTCAGCGGTAGCCCGAGACCAATGCCGCCGGCGCCCCAGTTCGTCGACGCAGTCTGTTGAAACGGTTCCAGCGCCGCCTGAATGTCCGTTTCCCGCATGCCCACACCGGTATCGCGCACACGCAACACGGCTTCGCCGCTGTCGGCGGTCGCAGTCGACACGATCACTTGGCCGCCCGGTCCGGTGAACTTGATCGCGTTGGCGAGCAGATTGATCACGATCTGCCGCAGCGACCGTTCGTCGACGACGACGTGGCGCAAACCCGGAGCGAGCGCGGTACGGATGATAATGCGGGCGCGGTTCGCGTGCGGTTGCATGACCGCGACGCATTGTTGGGTGAGATCGTTGAGATCGACGTCTGCGAAAGTCAGCTCAAGCTGTCCGGTTTCGATCTTCGAGAGATCGAGCAGATCGTTAAGCATCGAGACGATGTGAGTTCCGGCTGCGTGAATGTCTTTCAGATATTCGCGGTAGCGATCATTGCCGATCGGCCCGAAGCGCTCGGCCATGATCACCTCGGCGAACCCGATCATCGAGTTCAGCGGCGTTCGAATCTCGTGGCTCACCTTGGCGAGGAACTCGGCTTTCGCCGCTGTTGCTTTTTGTGCCTCGCGCCGGGCAGCGCGATCGAGGTTCCCCTTGAGATCGCGGATTTCGTTCTGCGCGGCATCAAGCGCCGTTTGTGTCGTCCGCTGCCGCTCCTCGCTTTGGCCATCGGTCAAAATGAGCGCCAGCGCCGAAGCTCCATTCCACGGGACCGCGAATAGCCGGCCCTCGACCGGAAATGTGCTGCCGCGCCGCGTCACGATCGAAAGCTTTTGTGCACCGCCGTTATCGGCAAGCGCGTCGGTCCCGGGCTCGGCGAACAATGCGCTCAGGCCGCCCCCCGCGGCTAGTGCTTCGATATCGTCATAACCGCTGAATTCGAGAAAGCGGCGGTTGGCGTAGAGAGGCGACCCGTTGCGGTAGATCAGGACGCCGGCCGGAACGCGGTCAAGAAGCACATGGTCGGCCGGCGGCTGCCGGGCCGGCACCAAGTTCTGTCCATCCGCCGCAATCGCCAGCGCAATCGGCGGAACGTCCGCCGCAACCTGCGCCGTCGCTGCCGCGATTGCTGTGGATGCGGTCGGCGCGGCCGCCGCTTCTTGCTCCTCGTTCACCCTATTCGGTTCTTGTTCGGATCCATGCAACCGCACATTTAGCTCGTGAGCCAGCTCGCGAAACGCGTTGCGCTCCACTGGACTGAGGCTCGGCGCCTTGGTTTCCACCGCCGTACCTGCCCGAAACGGCACGACGTTATCGGCCGCGGAAGCATCGCCGTCTGCCGCGTCACCGCTGTGGGCCGCCAGCGCGGCCTCGCCCAGTTCGCTCTCCGCGGCGGGCTGCGGCATCGCGACTGGCACCGCCGCGGCCGCGGCGCCCTGCAGCGCCGGTGCGTCATCTCCGCCATTCGAGCTTGGCTGCGCCAATCCCGGCATGAAGCCGATAGGGCGCGCCCGGCGTGCACGCGTCACCTGATTGAGACGATCGATGTCGCGGCAAACGCCGAAGCCGCGATAGCCGCGGAAGGCACGATCGCGGTCGAACACCGGAAGCGCAGACAGTTCGACCGGCAACCGCTCGCCTGTGTCGTCGACCGGCCATGAAATCGGAATGCCGCTCCACGTGTCGCGGGTGGCGATCGCGCGCGCGACTTCGTTGCCGGGATCAAGCTTCAGCTCGGCCGCGATCTCGCTCCACGCCCGGCCGCAGGCCGCAATGGTGCGCGGGCCGACCAATTCAACGAACTCGTCCGAGCCGACCACGAAACGTCCGTCGGCATCCATTTGCCAGACGAAGCGCAGGGGATGGCGGCGCTCTTCCGAAGCCTCGGTATTCTGCGAAATAGAGAGACCTAAAGGCGTCACTTCGGTTCCGATAGGTGTAGTGATCGAAATTTCAGATGCCGTCGGAGATTTAATGATCGCCGCGGTACTTTCGCTTGCCGGCGCTTCGCTCGGTCGCGGTCCCGACCATTTGAGCACGAGCACCCGCGTCTCGTTTTCACCCAGCCGCGACAGCGTGACGTCGAAATCAGTTCGACCGAGGCGCAATGCTCCGCCGGCGTGGCCGATTTCGAGTGCTTTCGCAGCCAGCGCTTCAATGCCGAGCGCGGAAAGACTGATTGCGCCAGCGAGCTGCGACTGCGCCACGGAATTGGCGTACAGGAGCGCGCCGTCAGGCGCGAACGCTGCTAGCGCTGCCGGGCCATCGGGAAAAAGGCGGCGGACACGCTCGGCAAGCGGCAGCGGCGGTCCCGCTGGCTCGTTTGCGGCGACGAGGAGTGCGGCCGTGCAATCGGGCAGAACAAGCCGCGCGCAGGAACATGTGAGCGCGCTGCCGAAGCTCGCACCAAAGCCACGCAATCGCTCCAGTCGCTCCTGCCCTGCCGACGGCAATGTGGCTGCCAGACGCGCGATCTGGCCAAACGCAGGATCGCTGACTTTGAATCGGCGTTTGCCAATATCGGCCGTATCTGCGGCACCAAAAATCGCCGCCCCTACCGCATTCGCCCATAGGATACGCGAGACGTCGGAGCTCCAAAGCCAAGCCGGCGCTGCGCTCGTCGCCAAAGCCGCAATTCGCGGAAATTGCAATGGGACGAGCTCGGACTCGACACTCGACATGCGACGGAACCCGTTGCTTAAGCGATTCTTAATAATGCGAGCGCTGTACGGCGTCCATGGCGGGGAGCCTCCTGCAGGCTGGGCAAGCCGAGATAACCTTAATCGGAGCCCGCAAAGTGCCACTCCCACAATCCCGGCTTTGGCTCGCGTACCGTTTGACTTCCACGGATATGCCCATCTCGTGCGCCAACGATGCGGCTAAATTCATGGGTTTGCTGACGGAGTACTTGGGGCGGCAGATGCAGACGCTTCGGCGCAGGTTCGCGCGCGCGGCGAAAGCGCCGCCAAAATGGCAGGTGGTCGAGGCTACCTCTCCGAAGGCTTGATGCCCATCGCCGAATTGAGGTGAAAAACCTATTTCTATCAATAATTTAATATTTATTGTGCGATGCAATAAATTCTATTGCAACGCACCAAAGCCAGTGTTATATGGTTGCACAGAAAACCTCGGGCCTGTCGGCCGTCGGGTTTTGCAATGGACCGGAGGCCTTGCGCAGCGGGCGGCGAGGCCAAGAAATTCTCAACGCGAGACAGCCCAAGAGCAAGGACGAATCTTAAGGACACGTATCATGGCGGAAACCACCTCAACTGCAACTCCCCCGAAAGCCAAAACCAGCAAGCCGGCAACGAACCCCTTCGAGATGCCGAAATTCGAAATGCCGAAGTTTGAAATTCCGAACGTCGAAATGCCTGCCGCCTTCCGCGAATTCGCCGAGCGGGGCGTCGCCCAGGCCAAGGACACGTACGAGAAGATGAAGGCAGCGGCCGAAGAGGCAACCGACGTACTGGAAACCACCTACTCGACCGCTACAAAGGGCGCCTCCGATTACGGACTAAAGATGATCGAGGCGGCGCGAATTAATACCAACGCTGCCTTCGACTTCGCCGGCGAGCTGATCACGGCGAAAACGCTCTCGGAAGTCGTCGAACTTTCGAGCGCGCATGTGCGCAAGCAGTTTGAGGCACTGACCAAGCAGAGCAAGGAACTCAATGCGCTGGCTCAGAAGGTTGCCACCGAGACCGCCGAGCCGATCAAGAACGGCGTGAACAAGGCCTTCAGCAAGGTCGCCTGACGTTCATCGTCCCGCGCGTAGCAGCAATCGATCGATCGCTTAGACAAAAGCCCGGGTTCGGCCTGGGCTTTTGCTTTCGCCTTGCCAAAACTGAGCCTTGCCCATAGGTTTCGCCTCGCTAGGCGCCCGCCGCCCGTGCAGCTGTAGCTCAGTTGGTTAGAGCGCCTGACTGTGGATCAGGAGGTCGGTGGTTCGAATCCACCCAGCTGTACCAGAATTCCACTGCTGGAAATTCGCTACGGCACCGGCGGCGCCGGGGCAGCGCTTGTTGAATCGCTCCGACGCCGACTCTAACGTTTGCGAAAAATCGACTCGTTCCATTCAGGCTCGCTTTACCTTAACGCCAAACCGCCGCCTGCCCGGCGATGCTCCCTTAGCTATTCTCGATTATCACGCTGGATTGGATCACAATTTTCAGCGGTTTGCGTGACGAGCGCCACACCATCACCGGCATTGCGGAGCCCCGCCTTGGCGTTCGATGCCAAGGTAAGCGCGGCTGTACGCCGCGCCGATGCGGCAAGCGACGCGCCGGTCAATCTGACTTTCTCGCTCTATGACGGCTTTGCCGCAGCGGAAGCGCAATGGCGAACCTTCGAACGCGTCGCCGACTGCACGCCGTTTCAAACCTTCGATTGGCTTGTCGCCTGGCAGCGCCACATCGGACAGCCTGACGGATCGATCCCGGTCATCGCCGTCGCTTCGTTTGCCAACGGCGACACGGCATTCATGTTGCCGCTTTGTATCGAATCAAAATGCGCAACGCGACGCCTGTGCTGGCTCGGCCAGGATGTCAACGACTACAACGCACCACTCCTCGCCCGCGATTTCGCCCAACGCGTCAGCCCCGAGTGCTTCCGCACGGCCTGGGAGGGATTGTGCGCGCGCATGCAGCGCGAATCGAAGCTGCGCTACGACTGGATCGAACTTGAAAAAATGCCGCAAATCATTGCCGGTCAAGTCAATCCCTTCTTTCACCTGCCTCACGCGCTCAACCCGAGCGGTGCCCACTTCGCGCAATTGGACGCTGACTGGAAGCAGTTTTATTACACCAAGCGTTCGTCCGCGACGCGCCGGCGTGACCGCGCCAAGCGCAAGCACATGTCGCAATTCGGCGAGGTCAGTTTCCTGACCAGCATCGGCACGGACGATGCACAGCGGACCTTCACAATCCTGATGGAGCAAAAGCGCCGGCTGCTTGCGCATCGAGGCATCGCCGATATGTTCGCCCGACCGGGATGGCGTGAATTTTTTCTCGATATCGCCACGAACCCGACGACCCGCCATCTGGTGCACGTAAGCCGCATCCAGGTGGGGCCGACCTGCGCTGCAGCGAATCTCGGCGTCGTGTTCGGCGGCACCTACTACCACGTGTTGGCGAGCTACGCCGACGGCGCGCTTGCCCATTACGGGCCTGGCGCGCTCCACCTTCGCGAGCTTCTCGCCTATGCGATCGGCTGCGGACTGAAGCAGTTCGATTTCACCATCGGCGACGAACCCTACAAGCGCGAATGGTCGGACACGCAAGTCAGCCTGGCCGATTACGCCGCGGTTGCCACTTGGCGGGGCTGCCTGCCCTATTGCCAATCGACCATGCGCCGTCCCGTGAAGCGATTCATCAAACAGACGCCCTGGGCCTGGCGCACAGTTTGCCGGTTGCGTTCGCGTCTCGGAACGTTGTTGCGGCGGAACCCGGGCAGAACTGATCCTGGCGGCGCGTTGTTTCAATCCGAGCCGCCGCCGTGAAGCTGGCGCTGATTTCTGATATCCACGCCAATCTGCAAGCGCTGCAGGCGACGCTCGCCAATATCGAGAGCCGCTCCGTCGACCGCATCGTGTGCCTCGGCGACATCGTCGGCTACAGCGCCGCGCCGGCCGAATGCATCGCGCTGATCCGCCGCGTCGACGCGTTGTGCGTCGCCGGCGATCACGATTTGGCGGTGTGCGGCCGGATCACCACCAGGACCCTCAGCAGCGACGCCGCCCGCGCCGTCGCCTGGGCCCGGGAGCGGCTGACGCGAGAAGAGCTTCGCTTTCTCGCCAGCCTGCCGCTTAGAGCCAATATTCATCATAAGCTTCTGGCCGTGCACGGCGCGCTGCACGCGCAGAGCGATTGCGCAACAGTGCGGCTCGACAACGACCAACGCCGGCTGCAGAGTTTGCACGCGCTGGCCGCCGATCCTTCGGGCGCGCGCATCTGCGCCTTCGGCCACACCCACCGCGTCGGCATTTTCGAGTTTCGCAACGGCCGCGTCACGTCGCTGCAGGAGGAGCATGTTCGCCTGCACGACGATGGGTATTATCTGATCAATCCCGGTACGGTGGGACAGCCCCGCAGCTTCGATCGCCGCGCGAGCTACATGGTTTTCGATCTGGCGCAGCGAACGCTGACTCTGCATCGCGTCAGCTACGATGGGTCGGCACGGTTGGCGGCAGCGCGCAAGGCCGGCCGGGCGCCCGCATTCGCATTCATTCCTGCGCCGGTTCGCGGCGCGTTTGCAGCGGCCTTCCAGACGGTCGGGCTTGACCGTCCGGTCAAACAATTCGCAACTTATCTCGGACTATGAGGCGATTGCCGCGGCGTCAACGCCATTTTGCAGCGCGCTTCTCCACGAACGACAAAAGCCCTTCGGCCGCCTCCCCGGACTGCCGTTTTTTCGCGTGCATCTCGACGAGACGCTCGAATGTCGCTTCGTCGATCATGCTCCACGACGATTCGAGGGCGAGCGCCTTGGTCTGTGAAATTGCGTCCGGTCCGTTTTGCAGCAATTGATCGACCATGCGCGCGCCGGCCGCCTTGAGTTCGCTCGCTGGTACGATCGCATGGACGAGACCGATGCGGCGGGCTTCCTGCGCATCGAACCGCTCTCCGGTCAGCGCATAACGCCGCACTTGCCGCACGCCGATGGCGTCGTTGAGCTGTGGGATGATGATGGCCGCCGTCAGGCCCCAGCGCACTTCGGCGATCGAAAATATCGCGTCGTCGGCGGCGATGACGATGTCGCACGCCGCGACAATGCCGATGCCACCGCCGAAGCATGCGCCCTGCACCAATGCTACCGTCGGCACCGGTGTCGAGTTGAGGCGTCGCACCGCCTCGGCGGTCGCTCGCGAGGCGCGAATGTTTTCCTCCGCCGAAGCCGCCCGCAGCGTATCGAGCCACTTGAGGTCGGCGCCGGCTTGAAAATGCCGTCCGTTGCCGCTGATGACAACCGCGCGGATTCCCGACGCTTTCTCCAGCGCCTCGAACGCCGTCAGCATCGCTTGGATGAGATCGCCATCGTAGGCATTGTTGACCTCAGGGCGATTGAGCACGAGGCGCGCGACCTTGCGATCATCGATCTCCAGCAACACCGGGTTCGCCGAACTCGGATTTGTCACGCTCGCCTCCTTGGTTCTGTTGCCTAGGACCCACGATCGTTGTTTCGTGCTTCACCTCTCCCGCAGGGAGAGGGAATCGATGATCCTGCGCGTATCGTCGTTCAGTGACTCTGAGTCCTAGCGTTCGATAAGGTCGAGATTGGCCGTCATACGCGCGATGACGCGGCGGAAAGAAGCGAGGTCGCGCATGTCGATACCCGCTTCCGCCTCTTCAGTGATGGTTCGCGCCACGGCGAGCAACTCATTGCGTAGCCGTTTGGCCTTGGCGGTGAGCAGCACGCGCACCTTGCGCCGGTCGTCGTCGCTGCGTAGGCGGTGGATCAATCCGGACCTCTCCATGCTGCGCAGAGCAATCACCGTGGTCGGCTCCATCATGCCGACGCGCGCCGACAGTTCGCGCTGCGACAGACCGTCATGGGTCCACAAAACGCGCAGAAAATACCATTGGCCCCGGGTGACTCCATAAGGCGTTATGCGCCGCTCCAGGAGACGCTGAAAGGCGCGATGCGCATCGCGCACCAGATAGCCGGAGGACAGCCGCGGCGGGAACTCCAGCACGCGCACGGACTTTGCTTTCGCTGACGGCGGCGGCATCGGCGTTGACAGTCCACGGTTTCCCATGCAGGAATTACTTAGAAATCTATGCAATGGGAACGCCGCCAATGCAACAGCCGCTGCGCAAGGAACAGCCATCGACCGCCACGCCGAACCAAGCTTTCGACCTGCGCAGCACATTGCAATGGCTGCGCGCCAACGGCGAACTGATCGAAACCGACAAAGAGGTCGATCCCGATCTGCAGGTCACCGGCCTGCAGAAGCACATGGACGGCGGCTGCCCGGTTCTGTTCAACACCGTCAAAGGCAAGCCCAACCATCGCGTCATCACCAATTTGTTCGGCGACATGGCGATCATCAACAAGATGTTCGGCTGGAAGGATGACGCCGAGCGCGTGAAGAAGCTGGCGCACGCGCTGTCCCATCCCATCAAACCTGCCGAGATCGCACAGAGCGAGGCGCCGTGCCAGGAATTCGTCATCGAAAAGCCCGCCGACGTCAACAAATGGCTGGTGCCGATCCGCCACACCACTTACGAACCCGAGTTGACCGTCGGCTCCGGCATCCGCTGCGTCACCGGCGCGCAATTCGAGGGCGGTTCCGACCTCGGCTACAACCGGATGAATTTCCGCTGGGGCAATGTCGGCACGTTTCAGATCTCGCCCGGCTCGCACATGTGGCAGGTAGTCAACAAATACTACAAGGAGAACGAGCCGGTGCCGATCACGATGTGCTTCGGCGTGCCGCCGGCCTGCACGCTGCTTGCCGGCGCCGGCTTCGATTACGCCGTGCTGCCGATGGGCTGCGACGAAATCGGCATCGCGTCGGCGGTGCAGGGTGCGCCCATTCGTCTGGTCAAGGCGCGCACGGTCGACGCCATGGCGCTCGCCGACTGCGAACTCGTGCTCGAAGGCTACGTCAACCCGCGCGACCGTCGCTTCGAGACCAAGGAAGCCGAGGATGCCGGCGTGCAGGGCCGCTACCATTTCCATCCCGAATGGGCCGGCTACATGGGCAAGTCCTACAAAGCGCCGACCTTCCACGTCACCGCCATCACCATGCGCAAGCCGGAGTCGAAGCCGATCATCTTTGCGCTCGGCGTCCATATGCTGGACGATCATAACATCGACACCAGTGTGCGCGAGGCGGCAATCTACGAGCTGTGCAACCGGCTGCAGCCCGGCATCGTGCAGAACGTCGTGATCCCGTACTGCATGACCGATTGGGGCGGTTGCGTCATCCAGGTGAAGAAGCGCCACCAGATCGACGAAGGCTGGCAGCGCAATTTCCTCTCCGCCATCCTGTCGTGCTCGCAGGGCATGCGGCTTGCCATCGCGGTCAGCGAGGACGTCGATCCCTACTCGATGGACGACGTCATGTGGTGCCTGACCACGCGGGTCAATCCGCAGACCGATATCCTCAATCCGATCCCGGGCGGCCGCGGCCAGACCTTTATGCCGGCTGAACGTATGACCGCGGGCGCGCAGCAATGGACGGCGTCGAACACGCGCTTCGAAGGCGGCATGGGCATCGATGCCACGGTGCCGTTCGGCTACGAGAGCGATTTCCTCCGCCCGGTCTATCCGGTCGACAAGGTCAAGCCGGAAGATTGGTTCTCCAAAGAGGACATCGCCAACGCCAAGAAGCGCATGGCCGGCTGGGTGCACTCGCTGGCGAAGAGCGGACGGTAGTGCGTCATTCCGGCCGAGCGAAAGCGAGAGCCGGAATCCATAATCACGAGTCTGGATAAATTCGTGCTGGACTTCGAGCTTCGTAGTTATGGATTCCGGGTTCGCTCGCGTTGCTCGCACCCCGGAATGACGCGCTAGTGGCGGGTGTCCTCCTTCCACCTCTCGGCCAGCGCCTTGCGGTCCAGCTTGCCGCGTTCGGTCTTCGGCAACGCGTCGGCGAGCAGGATTCGCTTCGGCGCCTTGAAGGCCGGCAGAGACGCGCAGTAGCGCAAGAGCGCGTCGGCATCCGCTGCCGCGCCCGGCCGTGTCACCACGTAGCTCACCACCTCTTCGCCATAAATTTTGTCTGGAACGCCCACGGTGGCGGCCTCGATCACGTCGGCGTGTTGCATCAAGAATGAGTCGATCTCGACCGGCGAGATTTTCGCACCGCCGCGGATGATCAGTTCCTTCTCGCGGCCGGTGAGCGTCAAAAATCCGTCGGCGTCGAGGCTACCCAGATCGCCGGTGCGGAAGCGGCCGCGGCAATGGATTTTCACCTCGGCGTCCTCGCCGAGATAACGGTAAGGATGGTCGCCAAGCCCGCCAAGCTCGACGTAGCCGATTTCACCGGCAGGCAGGCGCCGGCCTTCCGCATCGACGATGGCGAGATCGTGATAGGCGAACGGCCGTCCGACCTTGCCGAGGCGGCGCCGTTCGCCGGGAATGGCGGCGATCCAGCTCACCTCGCTGGCGCCGCAGCCTTGCGCGACCGGAATGCCGAATTTCTGCTCGAAGCGCTTCCACTCCTCGAGCAGCAGCGGCGCCGAGCTCGAGGTGACGAAGCGTAGTTTCGGCAAATCGTCGCGGTGCGCGGTTTGCTCGCTGTTGAGCAGAATATTGATCGTCGTCGGATTGCCGGTGGCGACCGTCACGCCGTGCTCGCGCAGATGCGCGAAAAATCGGCGCGCTGAGAATTTTTCTGCAAGTACAAGCGTTGCGCCGCGGTTGACGACGGCAAGCCCGCCCAAAGTCTGCGCCGAATTCCAGCTGAATGGACGGAAATCGTACACCCGGTCGTCCGCAGTGATGCCGAAGCCTTCGGACAGCGGATCGATGTTCAAAAGGTATTCGCGGAAACTCAGAATCACGCCCTTGGGTTTGGCGCTGGTGCCGGACGTGAACAGGATGACCGCATCGTCGTCAGGCTGCGCCGTCATCTCAGGCGCGGTCGGCGCATATTTTGCAATCTCGGCGAATAGCGTGTCGGATTCCGCTTTGCCCCACCTTCCGATGCGCAGGCGCGGCGCATTGGCGCTGGCGAGCAGACCGTCGAGCCCGAGGCCGTCCTGATAGAGAATGAGGCGCGGCTTGAGCCGTCCGAAAATGTTGCCGAGCTGGTTGCGGTTCATCTCGACGTGAATGGTGCAGATCGTGGCGCCCGCGGCCATCACGCCAAGAAAGCAAAGCAGTTGCTCGATCGCGTTGTTGGCGAGCAGCGCGACACGGTCGTTGCGGCCGATGCCGCGCCCGCGCAGGAATGCGGCGAAACAGCCGGCAGCTTCGCGCAATTCGCCGTAGGTGACGATGCGCCCATCGTCGACGGAGACGACCCACGGCTTTGCCGGCGCGCGCGCGGCCGCCCGCGCGATCCAATTCTGCAACAGGTTTGAGCCGGCTTCCGCCTGCATGATAGGATCGCCTACGACAATTCCTTAGCAATATAAGCATTTTGCCCAAAGGCAAAACAAGGTGATGCATGGCCGAGCAGAATTTCATGCCCGATCCGATGGCGACTCCGCTGGGCGGCAGCAGCATCCAAGGCCTTGCCGGTTCGAACACCGCGCCAGTTCTGCCGTATCGCGATCTGCGTCAATGGCTCGAAGAGGCCAAAAAGCTCGGCGAGGTGCGCGAGGTCGGCGGGCTGTCGTATCAGCGCGACATCGGCATGGTCGTCGAAATGTCGGCGCATGCCGACGATGCACCGTGCTTCGTATTCACCGACATCCCGGACACGCTGCCGGGCAGCCGCTTGCTGGTCAACTTCTTCGCCGGCAAGCGCAAAGCCATGACGCTCGGATTTTCTACCGAACTCTCGAAGCTGGAGCTGAGCGAAAGTTTCCGCGTCAATCACGCCGCCATGCTCAAGCGCATCCCGCCGAAATACGTCGAGACTGGCCCGGTGATGCAGAACGTCATGGCGGTCGACTCAATCGACGTGACCAAATTTCCGGCGCCGCAATGGCACCCGCAGGACGGCGGCCGTTACATCGGCACCGGCTGCTACAACATCATGCGCGATCCCGATGACGGCTGGATCAATTGCGGCACCTACCGCGTCATGATCCATGACGGAAAGACACTCGGCTTCTATATCTCGCCCGGCAAACACGGACGGGTGATGCGTGACAAATACGCGGCACGCGGCGAGCGCATGCCGGTCGTGATTGTCTGCGGCGGCGACCCGATGAGCTTTCTGATGGGATCGAGCGAGGTGCCGCAGGGCGTGTGCGAACTCGACATTATCGGCGGCATGCGCGGTCAGCCGGTCGAGGTGATCAAGGGCCCGGTCACCGGGCTGCCGATACCCGCTAACGCCGAAATCGTCATTGAGGGCTTTGTCGAGCCCGGCAACGTGCGCGAGGAGGGACCGTTCGGCGAATGGACCGGCTATTACGCATCCGACGAACGGCCCGAGCCCGTCATCGACGTCAAGGCGGTCTACTATCGCAACGAGCCGATCCTGCTCGGCTGCGTGCCGCAACGGCCCCCCGATGAAATCTGCCGCTACCGCGCCATCGTGCGTTCCGCGCTGCTGCGAGCGAACATCGAGAAGGCCGGCGTGCCCGGCGTCACAGCGGCCTGGGCGCACGAGGTCGGCAACGCGCGGCTGTTCCTCGCCGTTGCGGTCAAGCAGCGCTATCCCGGTCATGCCAAGCAGGCCGGCCATATCGCCGCGCAGTGTCACGTCGGCGCCTATTGCGGGCGCTACGTCATCGTGGTCGACGACGACATCGACGTGTCGAACCTCGACGAGGTGATCTGGGCGCTGATCACGCGCTCCGATCCGGCCACATCGATCGACATCATCCGTGATGCCTGGTCGACGCCACTCGATCCGCGCATTGAGCCGGAGCGCAAGGCGATCGGCGACTACACCAACAGCCGCGCCGTGATCGATGCTTGCCGCCCTTACCATTGGCGCGACAAGTTCCCCGCCGTGAACATGCCGAGCGCAGACGAGCGGCGCGAAGCGCTGCAGAGATTTGGGTATTTGATGAAATCGTAGTGGACACCGAGAGAGGGAGCGCGAGGGCCGATACATGACCTCAAACCCGCAATGGCCTGAGCTGCCTTACACCGCATGGAGCGAAACCTGCGAGACGCTGCAATTGTGGACGCAGATTGCCGGCAAGGTCGTCCTCGCCCTGACGCCGCTCGTCAATCATTGGTGGAACGTGACGTTTCACGTCACCGCCCGCGGCATGGCCAAGCGGACGATCCCCTATCGCGGCCGCGCGTTCGACATCGCGTTCGATTTCCTCGATCATCGGCTTGTCATCTCGACCAGCGACGGCCGGCGCGAGAGTCTGCCGCTCAAGCCGATGACTGTCGCCGATTTCTATGCGGCGTTCATGCAGCGCATGCAGCGCCTCGGTATAGAAACGCACGTCTCGACCACGCCGTGCGAGATCGAGAACTGCGTCGCGTTCGAAGAGGACCGCTCGCACGCGCAATACGACCGCGAATACGTTACGCGCTTCCACCAAGCGCTGGTTCAATCGGCGCGGGTGATGACTAAATTTCGCAGCCGGTTCATCGGCAAAGTCAGCCCGGTGCATTTTTTCTGGGGCAGTTTCGATCTGGCGGTGACGCGGTTCTCCGGCCGCACCGCGCCACCGCCGAAGGGGCATACGCCTTACGTTGCCGACTGGGTGATGGCGGAGGCCTATTCGCATGAATGTTCGAGTTGCGGTTTCTGGCCGGGCAATGGCGGCTTCGGCAGCGCCGCCTATTACGTCTATGCGTATCCCGAGCCGGACCAGTATGGCGCCGCACGTCTGAGCATGTCCGAAGCCGCGTACAACAAGGATGTCGGGCAGTTCATCCTGCCATACGACGCCGTGCGGGAAGCGCGTGATCCCGATAACCTGCTGCTTGGCTTCCTACAGGAGACCTATGAGGCGGCGGCCGACCTGGCCAAATGGGATCGCGGCGCATTGGAGCGCGACACTCAGGGCGGTCACCCCGGCCGCATGGGTTGACCTGCCGCATGGCCCCGCCCATTCTCCGAGGGTAAAAAAGCGGCCGAAACGCTCGATTGGCTGCGCCAGACATGGCCGGCACGGGTTGCCTGATAGGACACCCGCAGGACACGCGAATTCGGGAGGGTAACATGCTTGGAACTACCGCACTGCTGCGCCGGACCGTAGCTCTGCTCTTTGTAACGGCGGCCGCCGCGCTTGCGGCCGGAGCGCCGACCGCCGCCCACGCGCAGCCGGCGGGCAAAGCAACCGCCTTGAAGGCTACCGAACTGGAGCCGACCCCGGATCCGTCGCTGTCGTTCAACGACATGGCCAACGCGATGGGCCTGTTCTCCAAATATGGACTGACCTACGAGCCCGGGCCGAAGCTCGGCGGCGGCGGACCGGCGCGCGTACAGGCGGTAGTGACCGGCAATACCGAGGTCGCCACGAGCGACATCATCTCGGCGATGGGGGGCATCTATTCCGGCGCGAAAATCAAGATTTTGATGGTTATGACGCCTTACGGCGACGAAGAGGTGTTGGGCCTCAACAAATATAAGACGCTCAAGGACGCCTTGGGCCAAAGCTGGGGCGTGGCGAGCCTCGGCGGCGCCCAGCGTTTTAATGCGCAGATGACCGTCGAGGGCATGGGTTTCAAATCCGATGCGTTCCGATGGACGGCGATATCGGGCGCCGACGCGCCACGCCTCGAGGCGCTGGATACCGGCCGCACGCAGCTTGCGAGCCTGTCGCATCTCGGCGTGATGCTCGCCGAGGCCAAGGGCTTCACCAAGCAGGTGCACGTTCTGGTCCAGCACACCTCGAAATATACGCCGCCGGTGCCGCGGCTTGTGGTGGTGGCGAGCACCGACTGGCTTAAGAGTCATCAAGACGTCGCGACGCGCTATGTCGAGATGATGCTCGATGCCAACCGGCAATGGCAAAACAATGCCGATTCGTGGGTTGCTGCGGCAGGCAAGATCTATCAGGCCGCCGGATTGAACGACCAACAATTGCATCAGGCGTGGCAGGAATTCCGCGACGGCGGCTATTTCTCCATCAACGGCGGCATCAACTACGCGGCGACACAGAAAATCATGGATCTGTTCTTCAAGCTGCGCGGCGAGGGCAGCAACCAGTATCTTTCCAAGCCCGCCGATATGTACGATACCGGACCGCTGAAGGCGGCTCTCGACAAGATGGGCGTCGTCAAATCCGGTACCGATCTGCCGGACGTTCCGGACTGGTACGGCAGCAAGTCCGCGGCCGCGAAATAGGCTCGCGCGGCCCGCCGGGCATTCGCGGCAAAGATTTGTTTCGAGTCCGCTTTTCATGCCCGAACTTGACATCGTCAGCGTCCGCAAGAGCTATCGCAGCCCAACGGGCGAAAATCTTCTGGCGCTTGCCGATTTCAGCTTGAAAATCGGCGGCGGACGCTTCGTCACCGTGGTTGGCCCAAGCGGCTGCGGCAAGACCACATTGCTGCGCATGGCGGCCGGTTTGGTACCGACCGACGTTGGCGAGATCCGGCTCGACGGGGCGCGGCTGACCGGCCCGAGCCCGAAAATGTCGATGGTGTTCCAAGGTATCGGCCTGATGCCGTGGAAGACCGTCGCCGGTAACGTAACGCTCGGTATTCAATTGCAGGCACATCGACACAAGCTTGCCGACAAGGAGCTTGGTCTGGTCAACTCGACGCTCGAGTTGGTCGGACTCAAAGGCTTCGAACACTACTATCCGCACCAACTCTCGGGCGGCATGCAACAACGGGTGGGGCTGGCCCGTGCGCTGGTGCGCCAGCCGGAAATCCTGCTGATGGACGAACCGTTCGGCGCGCTCGATGCGCAGACCCGCGCCGTGCTGCAAGACGAACTGCTGTCGCTATGGGGCCGCGTCAACAGCACCGTGCTGTTCATCACCCACGACCTCGATGAAGCGATCTATCTATCCGATCTCGTCGTCATCATGAGCCGCCGGCCGGGCCGGATCAAACAGGTGCTGGAGGTGAAGTTGCCGCAGCCGCGTTACCGCTACGATGCGCGCGCCGAGCCGGAATTCGCCCGCCTGCGCAGCATCGCCTGGCAAAGCATCAAGGAGGAGCTATGACCGAAATCAGCAATATGCTCCCGGGAACGCCGCCGAAGAACGGCAAGTCCGCCGTCGCCGTCATCGGCGGCAACCAGTATCTCGTTGGCGCCGTTTCGATCGTGGTATTTCTGGCGGTCTGGCAATTGGTGAGCATGAACGTGCCGCCGATCATCCTGCCGGCGCCGGCGAAAGTCCTTGTCGCCTTCGTCCAGCTCACCGCATCGGGAGAGCTGATCCGCGCTACCGGCCAGACGGTCTGGCCGTTCGCCGTGGGGCTCGTCATCGCCTTCATTGTTGGCACCTCGGTCGGGCTCGTGCTCGGCATTTTCCGTCCCGCGGCCCGGGTGCTCGATCCCTATATCTTCGTGTTCTGGTCGATCCCCAACATTGCTTGGTTGCCGCTGTTCATCGCCTGGTTCGGCGTCGGCAATTTGACGCTGGTCATCTTCGTCTTCGTCTCGGCGGTGTTCCCGCAACTGCTCACCGTCGAGGCCGGTGCCAAGGAAGCGGACAGTTTTCTGGTCGAGGTGGCGCGCTCGCTCGGCGGCACGAAACGCGAAATCCTCCGCCTCGTCGTGCTGCCCTCGGCGCTGCCCTACATCTTCGCTGGACTGCGCATCGCGGTCGGCCGCGCGCTGGTCGGCATCATCGTCGGCCAATTGCTGATCGTCGCTACCGGTATCGGCTATATGTTCCAGTTCTACGGCGAGACGCTGTCGCTCGCCAAATATTTTGCGCCGCTGATCGTCATCGCCGCGCTTGCGGTGCTACTTAATCGCGGCGTGAACTGGGCAGAGCGTGTGCTGATCCCGTGGAAACAGCGGGCGTTCGTGTGACCGCGCTGCTTGCGCGGGCCGAGCATCAAACCGCAGCCCGCGGTGGAAAGCGCGGCGTGACCGCGGGGTTGGCGAGCCGCAGCGGCTCGCCGTTCTCGAACTTCTGGATCTGCTCGAAACATTCGCGAAAGTACAGTTCGAAATTGTCCCATTCGGCCCAGCCGAGATGCGGCGTGCACAGCACGTTCGGCATTTTCAGGAACGGATGCTGGCCACCCATAAGCGGCTCTTCCTCATAGACATCGACCGCCGCATAGCCGGGGCGGCCCTTGCGCAGCGCTTCGAGCAAAGCGCCGGGCTGCACCAGTTCGGCGCGCGCCACGTTGACGAACAAAGCGGTCGACTTCATGCGCGCAAAATCGTCCGGCCCGATGAGTCCCCTGGTCTCGCGTTGCAACCGGATACTGACCGAGAGCACGTCGGCGCGCTCGAACAGCTCGGCTTTCGACCCGACGAACTCGTAGCCCGCAGCCGCGGCCTTCTCCCGCGATTGGCTCTGCCCGAAGGCCAACACCTTCATGCCCAGACCCTTGCCGCCTTCGGCGACCAGCGAGCCGATGGTGCCCAAGCCATAGATGCCGAGCGTCGATCCGCGAATTCGGTGCGATAACGTGCACGGCCAATCGCCGCGCTTCGTACGCTCTGCTTCGAGCGCGACGTTTCGCCGTGAGGCAACGATCAGCGCCAGCGTGAGCTCGGCCGGCGCCACCGGAGAATTGCTCACGCCGGTCGCGACCGGAATGCCCAGCTCGGTGGCGGCGGCGAAGTCGATCCTTTGCGAATTGCGGCCGACCAGCGCAATGAGCCTGCAATTAGGCAAACGTTCGAACAGCGCGCGGGAAAAATGCACGCGCTCGCGAATGGATACGACGATGTCAGCGTCGCGCAACCGCTCGACAAGCTGATCGAGATCGCGGGCGGGTTCGCGGTAACGGACGACATCGTGGTGGCGGATCATGGAGAAGCATTGAAGCTGATCCACCATGTCCTGGTAGTCGTCGGGTATTGCGATCTTCATGCGCCCGCCTGTCTTACGGAGCGATCGAGGGGCAATCACGCGCCGACCATGCACAACAGAAAAACCGCCCGCGGGCGGTCCTCGTTGTCCGATCAATGCCCGCCGGCAGCGGGTGTGTCATGCAGCTGCGGCCTGCACCTTCCGGTCCAACACGAAGTCGTAGTTCACGACCAAGAACGGCTCATTCATGACCTCGCCAGACGGCGATTTGCTATCGCCCGGCATTTTCGAAGCCTAGAATCTCATTTGCCCGCAAGCTCGCGCCGCACCAGCGCGGTGCCTTCGACCATGGCTTTCATCTTAGCAAAAGCAACCGCGCGCGGTAGGTATTTCATGCCGCAATCCGGCGCCACCGCCACCCGGTTTGCGGGCACATGGGCAAGCCCCCTTCGGATGCGTGCGGCGACCGTTTGCGGCGTCTCAACGTTCATATCGGACAAATCGATGACGCCCAGAATGATGGTCTTCGACGGCAGGTCGCGCAGGACCGCAAGATCGAGCCGGGGCTGCGCCGCCTCGATGGAGATTTGCTGGGCCTTCGAACCTTCCAGTTCCGGCAGGAATGAATAACCCGAAGGCTTGTCGTGCACCACGGCCGCATAGCCGAAGCACAAGTGAACCGCGACCGTTCCGCGCACCCCTTCGAGCGCGCGGTCGAGCGCCTTGAGCCCATATTGCCGGGCCTTGTCCGGATGCTGCTGCATCCACGGCTCGTCGATCTGCACCACGTCGGCGCCGGCGGCAAACAGGTCCTTGATCTCGGCGTTCACCGCATCCGCATAGGCGAGCGCCAGTGCTTCCTCGTCTTTGTAGTGGTCGTCCTGCGCCTGCTTGCTCATGGTGAACGGACCCGGCACCGTCGCCTTGACCGCGCGGTCGGTGTTGGCGCGCAGCACTTTGAGATCGCGAACTTCCACCGGGTTTCTTCGCTGGATCGGCCCGACCACGCGCGGCACTGGAATCGGCCTGCCGCTGCGATTGATGGCGGTGCCGGGATTCTCCACGTCGACGCCGTCGAGCGCGGTGGCAAACCGGTTGGAATAGCTTTCGCGCCGCTGTTCGCCGTCCGTAATGATATCGAGTCCGGCGCGCTCCTGATCGCGGACGGCAAGGATGGTGGCGTCGTCCTGCGCCGCTTCGAGGTCCTCCGGCGGGACAAGCCAGAGCTCGCCGGCGGGGACACGCGGCACCTGCTTCGACAGCTTGGCGCGGTCGATCAGCCAACCCGGCTGCGGGTAGGAGCCGACCAGCGAAGTGGGAAGCAGCATCATTATCCTCCCCCGCGAAGCGCAGCGAAGCGGGGGAGAATGTTCACCCTTACGCCTTCAGCGCGTTGGCGTACGGATAGATCACGTTGCCGGTTGCATAATCCGGCGGTGTGACTACGGTCTCATAACTCATGCCGCGCCAAGTTTCGAGATTCGCCGCATCGGTAATGCCATGGTACTGCACCTGCAGCTGGCGGGGCTTGACCCATTCGCCGTACTTGGTGAACCTGACGCCATCGATCATGATGCTATTGAACGCATTGGCGTGCAGGTAGTTGGCGAGCTTGTCGTCATTGAGGCTCTTGGTTCCTTCGACCGCCTGCGCCAGCACCTGCAAATAGGCATAGCCCCAGCCGCCGAGGTAATAGCCAAGCGGATCGATGCCGATCCCCGGCGCGCGCGCCTGGTATTTCTTGAAGAACGCGGCGGCCGGCTTCATCAATTTTGGCGACGGAACCCAGTTCTCGTAATTGACGATGCCATTGAGCTTGGATTTGAGCTTGCTCTTGATGGCGGTGTATTGCAGTCCCACCATGCCGCCACCCATGATCTTCGGTTTGAGGCCGAGTTCGGTTGCGGATTGCAGCATGCCGACCGAAGTGTTCGGATATGAGCAGATGACCACGATATCCGGATTCCCCGCCTGGATCGCACGGATGACCGGAGAAAAGTCGGTCGTGCTCGGCGGATAGTTTTTGTCGTAAATGATCTTGAAGCCATACTGCTTTGCATTGGCTCGCGCGCCGTCCGCGGCGTTGTGCGAGAACTCGGCGTCCTCGGCCGCGATCGCGATCGTTTTCGGCTTCGGGTTCTGCGCTGCCGCGACCTGGAACAAGCCTTCAGTCAGGATTTCCCGCGGATGCGGGCCGCTGGTCGGAAGCATTACAAAATATTTCGAATAGTGGAATTGCGCGTTGGCATCGAGCGCAAACAGACCGATGAAGACCTTGCCCTTTTGCATGACCACGGGAATGGCCGGCGCCACCAAGTTGGTCCCATACGGGCCGATGACCAGGTCGACTTTGTCGACATCCATGAGCTTGGTGTAGATGCCGGGGATGAGCGACGGATTGGTCTGGTCGTCGTAATAGATCAGCTTGACCGGCCGGCCGAGTAGGCCGCCCTTGGCGTTGGTATCCTCCTCCCAGATCTTGGCGCCGAGCAGCGCCTGCTGGCCGGCGCCGGCGAGCGAGCCGGTCTGCGCCATCGAAAATCCGATTTTGATCGGCTCGCCGCTTGCCGCAAAGGCAGAGGCTGAAGCCAATGCCGGTGAAATCAAGGCCGCGCCAATCCCGGCATTAACCCCGCGGCGTGTTATGCGATTACTCATGGAGTCCTCCAAAAATGCGGGCCTTTTCCCATTCCGTACGGCTTAGTTCGCCGCAATATGCCGGGCCTGACAGTGAGGGTCAGGCCCGGTCCGTTCCAGATGTCCTCGCGCAACGCTGCGCGGGATGGATGCATGCTTAGCCCAGCGCCTTGTCATATGGATAGATGACGCTGCCGGTCTTCTCGTCCGGCGGCATAAGCACCGTCTGGTAGCTCATGCCGCGCCAAGTATCGAGGTTCGCCGCATCGGTGATGCCGTGATACTGCACCTGCAGCATTCCTGACTTGGTCCACTCGCCGTTTTTGCCAAACTTGATGCCCGAGGCCATGATGGTGCTGAACGTGTGAGCGCGCAGATAGTCGGCGATCTTGTTGTCGTTGAGGCTCTTCGACCCCGTCACCCCGTCGGCCAGAACTTGCAGGTATGCGTAACCCCAGCCGCCGAGGTAATAGCCGAGCGGATCGATGCCTTTCGCGCGCGCCTGGTATTTCTTGAAGAAGTCGGCGGCCGGCGCCAGCAGTTTTGCCGACGGCACCCAGGTTTCGTAGTTGACGATGCCGTTGAGCTCGGTTTTCAGCTTACTCTTGATGGCCGTGTACTGCAGTCCGACCATGCCGCCGCCCATCATCTTCGGCTTCAGACCCAACTCGTGCGCGGACTGCAGCATGCCGACCGAGCTGTTCGGGTAGGAGCAAATGATGACGAGATCGGCGTTGGCGGCCTGAATGGCGCGGACGATCGGGGAGAAGTCGGTCGTCGAGGGCGGATACAATTTGTCGTAGACGATCTTCAGACCGTACTTTTTCGCGTTGTCGCGAGCGCCGTCGGCGGAGTTGCGCGAGAACTCGGCGTCCTCGGCAGCGATCGCCACGGTTTGCGGCTTCGGCTTTTGCGCCACCGCGACCTGAAAGAATCCTTCGGTGAACGACTGCTTTGGTGTTGGCCCTGATGGCAGCATCGAGAAGTATTTGTTGTAGTGGAACGTGCCGTTGGCGTCGAGCGCAAACAGCCCGATGAGAACCTTGCCCTTCTGCATGACCGTCGGAATGGTCGGCGCCACCAGGTTGGTGCCGTAGGGTCCGACGACGAGGTCGCATTTATCGACATCCATGAGCTTGGTGTAGATGCCGGGAATGAGCGACGGATTGGTTTGGTCGTCATAATAGATGAGCTTGACCGGCCTGCCGAGCAGGCCGCCCTTGGCGTTGGTGTCTTCCTCCCAGATTTTCATGCCGAGCAGCGCTTGCTGACCCGCGCCAGCGAGCGCGCCGGTCTGCGCCATGGAAAAGCCGATTTTGATGGGCTCGCCACTGGCCGCAAAGGCTGGGGCTGAAACCAATGCCGGTGAAATCAGGGCTGCGCCAATGCCGGCGTTAACGCCGCGGCGGGTTATGCGATCGCTCATAGTTTCCTCCTGGAGGTGAGTTGTCGATTCGGACGCCTCCGTCGTCATCCTCGGCGGCCGGACATGGTGCCGGCCCCGCCCCTGACGCAGAGGTTTCCAGCCTAGGATGCCCCGGTTTGACGCCCGTGAAAAGGGACCGGAAGGGGGTACGTGGCATTTTGACCGACCGTAGACGACACTATGTCAGCCATGGGAAAATCTGAAAAAGTCTCGATTCGGCATGTCGATTGCCCAAGCTATCTTGCCTCGGTCGACGCTGCTTTTTAGACCGGTGCCAAGGCCGCAATCAGTCCGGGTGCTCGCGCGCCGAGCAAGAGGACGCGCATGATCACGCTGTCCGTCAACGGCAGAGCCTATGAGGTCGATGTCGAGCCCGATACGCCTTTGCTCTGGGTGCTGCGCGACGCGATCGGGCTCACTGGCACGAAATACGGCTGCGGCATCGCCCAATGCGGCTGCTGCACCGTTCACCTTGCCGGCATCGCCACACGATCGTGCCAAGTGCCGATCGGTGAAGTCGGCGTCCGGCCGATTACCACCATCGAGGCGCTGGCACAGGACGGCAAGCTGCACCCGGTGCAGCAAGCCTGGCTCGATCTCGACGTGCCGCAATGCGGCTATTGCCAGAGCGGAATGATCATGGCGGTGGTCGCGCTGTTGAAACAAAAGCCCAAGCCGACCGATGCCGACATCGACGCAGCGATCACCAATATTTGCCGCTGCGGCACATATCAACGCATCCGCGCAGCGATCCATCGCGCGGCCGGCGCGGCCTGACGCCCAGCGCGACGTTGCCGCTCCGGACACAGCGCCCTATCGTGCCGCACCATAAAACAGGAATAGACCTCTATGAATGACGTCACCAACCCGGAGGCGCAAGCAAGCTACGCCAAAAAAGCCTGGCAATCCGACATCATCGTCGATCTCATCAAGCACTACGGCTTTCCCTATATCGCGCTCAATCCCGGTGCGAGCTACCGCGGACTGCATGACTCGCTGGTCAATTACGGCGGCAATCAGCCGCCGCTCCTGCTCTGCCAGCACGAGAAGATCGCCGTGCAGATCGCCCACGGCTACGCCAAGGCGACCGGCCGGCCGATGGTGGCGATCGTGCACGACGTGGTCGGCATGCTGCACGCCACCATGGGCATCTACTACGCCTATATCGACCGCTGCCCGATCTTCGTGATCGGCGCCACCGGCCCGATGGACGAAAGCCGCCGCCGGCCGTTCATCGATTGGATTCACACCGCGAACGTCAACGGCGAGCAGCTCCGTCATTACGTCAAATGGGATTATCAGCCCGCGAGCATCGAGGGCGTGCCCGATTCCTTCGCGCGCGCCTACGCGGCGATGATGACCGAGCCGCAGGGCCCGATCTACATGTGCTACGACGCCTGGCTGCAGGAGCAGCCGCTCACCCGCAGCGTGGCGCTGCCCAAACCAACCGACAACAAGGTGCCGGTACCGATGGCAGCCGACCCGATCGCGCTCGCCGAGGTCGCCGATCGCCTGCTGGCGGCGAAATACCCGGTGCTGATGGCCGAGTATGTGGCGCGCAGCGAAGGCGGCTTCGACAATCTGGTGGCGCTCGCCGAAACGGTCGGCGCCGCCGTCTTCGACGTGCATGCGCGGCTCAACTTTCCGAACCGCCACAAGCTTAATCTGTCGTGCGAGAAGGAAATCTTTCGCGACGCCGATCTGATCCTGACGCTGGACACCCGCGATTGGGAGAAGTCGACGCATTTCAACGACCGCACCAAGCGTCAGGTGGTGCCGCATTACCCGCCGCACTGCGAGATGATCGAGATCGGCTTTGGCGAGATCAATTTAAGCAAATGGTCGATGGACTATGCGCGCATGCCGGCCTGCGCACTGCGCGTCCTTGGCGACACGCTGACCGCCATTCCCGAACTGACGCGCCTATGCCGCGAGCGCATCAGCAAGGATCCCGCACTGGCGAACAAAATCGCCGAACGCACCAAACTTGTCGCCTCAAAGCATGACGCCCTGTTTGCGAAATGGGCCGAGGAGGCGAAAAAGGATTGGGACGGACTGCCGACCACGCTGCCGCGGTTGGCGAGCGAAATCTGGAACGAGATCGGAAGCGAGGACTGGGTGCTGACCGGCGCCAATCTGCAGGACTGGTGCTACAAGCTGTGGGACTTCGACAAGTCTTACCGCCACTGCGGCCAGGCGCTCGGCACCGGCACGCAGATCGGCACCTCGCTCGGCGTGGCGCTGGCGCACCGCGACGCGCGGCGCCTTGTCGTCGACATTCAGCCGGATGGCGACCTTTTGTTCGACGCCGGCGCGCTGTGGAGCGCGGCGAAGAACAACATCCCGATGCTGATCGTCATGTACAACAACCGCGCCTATTACAACGACTGGGAGCACCAGATTCGCGTGGCGAATTTCCGCGGTACGCCGGTCGAGCGCGCCTATATCGCGCAAGACATCGCCGGTCCCGAGCCCGACTTCGCCACCATCGCCAAGGGCATGGGTTGGTACGCCGAAGGCCCGATTGAAAAACCAGCCGATATCGCGCCGGCGCTCCGCCGCGCCATCGCCCAGGTCAAAGTCGGCAAGCCGGCTTTGGTCGATACGGTAGTGCGGCCGCGGTGATGTTATTCCGGGGCGCGGCTGAAAGCCGCGAGCCCGGAATCCATAAACACAGGTCAGCGAATATGGATTCCGGATTTGCCGCTGTCGTGGCAATCCGGAATGACGTCGGCTACCAATATCTCCCGGTACCACCAACAATGACGACAATGATGCCGAGCGCGAGATTGATCGCCACGAGCATGCGGATCTGGTTCAGCGCCTTGGACGCGTCGAGCAGTGCATTCTGATCGAGCGCGGCACGGAGGCGTTTCCATGGCGCGAAGATAAGGTGCAGATAGAGCAGCACCATGAGCCAGCCCAAGCCCTGCATGACGTTGACGTAAGTTGGCGCGGCGGCGAAGCCGCCGAAATATTTGGCCAGCATGGCATAGCCCGAGCCGAGCAGCACCACGATGGCGACGCCCACCCAGGGCAAGAATCTAGCGAACACTCGCCGCCACAACGGCAGCCGCATGGGCGGATCGAGCGGGCCCGCGGCCGGGCGCAGCATCCAGTAGGCGAACGCCATGCCGCCGACCCAGAAGATGGCGGCGAGCAGGTGCAGTGCGAGCAAAAAGACGAGCATGGCGCTGTGACCTATTCTTCCTTCACACTCTTCACCGGCGTCTCCGGGATGAGCCCGCCGCGACGGCGTGCGAAGGTTTCCTTGCCGGACTCTTCCCATTGCCCGCGCACCGCGCGCTCCGCATAGGTGTCCCAGACCGAATCCCAGTCGCCGAGCGAATAGCCATGCCACGGCTCGCGCGGCGTAAGCTTCGGCAGGCCAAGCTCGTCCCAGATTGCCCGCGCCCGTTCCATGAATTCGCGCTTGGGCAGCGAGATCGGCGGGTCGGGTTCCTTCTGCGTGGCATCGATCAGCATGGTCGAGTCCTCGTGCGGCCCGCCCGATTTCGGTCCGTGCCCCTCGGAACGATACGGCGAGATATGCACGTCCTCGATCGGATTGGCGCGATAGGCAAGCGACCAGAACACCGCGTCGGGATTCTCCGGATTGATGTCCTCGCTCACCGCGATAACGTATTTGCCGATATCGGCCTGCAAGCTCGATGCGCCGTGCAGCGCGCGCCAGATTTCGGTGCGCGGTGTACCGGCAGCAAATTGTACGAACATCACCTTGCGCAAATTGGTCAGCGCTTCGTGCATGACCACGCGGCGCACACCCTTGATGGAGAGCGAATCCCGCAAATAGGCGAGATAGCGCGGCTCGTAGGCGACGCGCTTCATCACGCTCGATTCGGAGGGCGTCACTTCGCTTAAGATCGAGACCCAGACCGGCGACCGCTTGCGCGTGATCGCGGTGACCTGCATCGACATGTTGAAGCCTTCGAGCGCGACATGGCCGTGGCTTTCGCCGAACGGCCCTTCCGGCTCCAAAAGCTCGGGGTCGATCACACCCTCGACCACGATCTCGGCGTCGGCCGGCACATGCAGATTCACGGTCGCGGCCTTGGCCACGCGGATCGGCGCGCCGGCAAGTCCGCCGGCGACCGCCATCTCGTCGCAATCGATCGGCAATTTTTGCGGCCCGGTGAACATCACCACCGGCGCACAGCCGATCACGATGGCGGCCGGCATCGGCTTTTTCGACTTGCGGTATTTCTGCCAGTGCAGATAACCGCCGGCGCCGCCGGGCCGCGCCGACATGCGGACGCCGAGCCGGTCGGTGGCCTTCAGCGCGGCGCGGTATGTGCCCATGTTGCGGATGCCGGTTTCCGGATCCTCGGTGATGCACAGCGTCGCAGTGAGATACGGCGCCGCGTCATAACCGGGCGTCGAAATCGGCACTGGCAGCGTCTTCAGCCCGCCGTTTCGCGCCCGCAGCGCCTCCCCGGTAATGACGACCTGCTGGCAGGGCGCTGCTGTCACTTCGACGGGTGGAATCGGGTTGGCGATCGCGTGCATCCAGGCGTCGCCGATCTCGTCGACAGGACGCCCCATGCCGACCGCATAGATGCGCGCCGACGCCGCCAACGCGCCGATAGCGACCGGGATGTCATAGCGGCGTCCTGCGGCATCGACAACGTTGGTGAACAAGAAGGCGCGCCGCTCGTCCTCGGCAAGCCCGCCCTGAAACTGCCAGCGCACCAGCGGATGCAGCTCGGTTTCCTTGTTGATCGGCCGCTCGACTCGCGTGAGCAGTCCCTCGGCTTCGAGCCGGTGCAGATGCTCCTGGAAGTCGAGCGGCGGGCCCGCCTTTTGGCCGCTGCCGCGTTCTTTGTCCGGCTGGTCGAGCATGCCCGACTATTTCTTGCTTTTCACATGCTCGGCGATGATCGGCCGTGCTACGCGAAAGCAATCGACGCCGATCGGCGCGCCGCAATAGATCGTGACCTGAGTGAGCGCAGCGCGGATCTCGTTCGGTGTGAGCCCGTTGTTGAGCGCGCCGCGCACGTGGGTGGCGAACTCTTCCATCTTGCCGAGCGCCGCGATCATGCCGAGGTTGAGAATGGAACGCTCGCGCGGCTTAAGCGTCTCGTCGCCCCAGGTCTCGCCCCAGCAATATTCGGTGAGGATACGCTGAAAGTCGCGGTTGAAGTCATCAACATTGTTAAGCGCGCGATCCACATAGGCTTCGCCAAGCACCTGTTTGCGCTTGGCAAGTCCGATCTCGTAGCGTTTCTGGTCCATGGTGGGGTTCCTTTAGAATGAAGGACGGAGGGCGGAGGACAGACGACGGATGATTATAGAGCGGCAAGGCCACTGCCCTAGATTTTACCCTGTCATCTGTCGTCTGTCGTCTGTCGTCCGTCGTCCGGCCTCCCGCCCTTCCAGCGTTTGACCACGCCGGTGTCGATGCCGAACAGGTCGAGCAGCCGCCCGCAGGTATGATTGACGATGTCGTCGACCGTCTTCGGACGATTGTAGAACGCCGGCACGATCGGGGCGACCACGGCGCCGATCTCGGCCAAGGTGAGCATGCTGCGCAGGTGCCCGACGTGCAGCGGCGTCTCGCGCAAGGCGAGCACCAGGCGGCGTTTCTCCTTGAGCACCACGTCGGCCGCGCGCGACAGCAGCGAGGCGGTCACCCCCGAGGCGATTTCGCTCATGGTGCGGATCGAGCAGGGCGCGACCACCATACCCATCGTCGGAAACGAGCCGGACGAAATCGCGGCCCCGATGTCGGAAATCGGATAGTGGACCGAGGCGAGCGCGCGCACGTCCTTGGGCTTGAGATCGGTCTCGTAGACAAGCGTCATCTCCGCCGACTTGCTCATGACCAGATGGGTTTCGATTTCGGCGGCGCGCAGCATTTCCAGAAGCCGCACGCCATAGATCGTGCCGGAAGCACCGGATATGCCGACGATCAGCCGCGCTGCATGTTTGGCCATGAGCGTCCCTACCCTTGCCCTGCAACAGCAGCAGCCGCAGCGCGGCCACGATGTGGAATTGAATCGAACGCGCGGAAAAGAAGACCGGCCGCGCCCTTCGCGAAGGTCGCGCCTAGGGCGCGTTCGTAAGCCGCAACGTTGTCGCGCGCCGCCGCGCTTGGGTCGGCCGGCTTGCCCGGCGGCCCCGACTGGGTCAATGCGTACAGCGCCTCCTGCTGCAATCGCTCGGCCTCAAGCTCGACGGCCTTCACCTTATTGCGAAAAGCCTCCTGCCTTCCTGCGTCGACCAGGGTACGGGCGCCCTTGAGCTTGCGCCGGGTGTCGCGGATCGGAACGATCGTCAGTTCGCGCCAGGTGCACACGTTGTTGTCGAGTTTTTTGACCTCTTCGACGGCGAGCGCTCGACCCTCCGACGCCAACCAGAACAGAAACAGCAAAAGATTGACGTCGACGCCGCAATCGTCCTGTAGCGCGATGCAGGCGTCGGACACGCCGGAAAGCCGGTAAAATTGCAGCGAGAAGCGCCAGAACGGCGTGGTCTCGGTCTGTGCCTGCGTGTCGTTCATGCTGGAAATAATCTCTCGTAAGCGCCGGCGGCGCGCATCGCGGCGACGATGCGTTCGGGAGTGAGCGGCGTTTCGGCAAAATGCACGCCGAACGGCGAGAGCGCATCTTCGATCGCCGCCACGATCGCGGCCGGTGCCGGGATGGTTCCCCCCTCGCCGGCGCCCTTGACGCCGAGTGGATTGAGCGGATTGACGGTCTCGACATGGGCAATGGCGCAGGTCGGCACGTCGGTCGCCATCGGCAGCATGTAATCGGCGAACGAGGTGGTGAGCGGCTGCGCGTTGGCGTCGTATCGCATCCATTCGAGCAGCGCATTGCCGATGCCGTGCGCCACGCCGCCCTGCACCTGGCCGTCGACGATGAGCGGATTGATCACGCGGCCGGCATCGTGAGCGACAGTGTAGCGCAGTACCTTGACGCCGCCGGTCATCGCGTCGACCTGCACTTCGGCCACGTGCGTGCCGGAGCAATAGGCCGCTTGCGAGGGCGTGTAATAGGCAGTGTGCTCGATCCCCGCCGCCTGGCCGGCCGGCAGCGAAACGCCGGGAATTCCCTGCGCGAGCCGCGCCAGATCGCCGAACGAGACCGATGGTTTGTTTCCGCGCCGCGACATTGCCATGCCGTCTTCAAGTTCAATGTCGATTTCGTTGACGCCAAGCGTACGCGCGGCGAGCGCGATGAGCTGCTTGCGCACCGACTGACCGGCAATGAGCGCGGATGAGCCGGCATTGACCGCTTGGCGGCTGGCGAAAGATCCAACCCCTTGGGAAATCGCGGCCGTGTCGCCGAGCGTCATGACAATGTCTTCGAGGCGGCAGCCGACCTGTTCGGCAATGATCTGCGACAACGTCGTGCGCGTGCCCTGGCCCTGGTTGGTGGCGCCGGTCGCGACCGCTACCTTGCCGCTCGGCAGCATGCGCACTGTGACGCCCTCGAATGGACCCAAGCCCGTGCCTTCGACGTAGTTGGCGAGGCCGATGCCGATGAAACGGCCCTGCTCGATCGCGGCTTTCTGCCGCTCGCGGAAATCTTCGTATTCGGCAAGGCCCAGCGCCTTTTCCTGCACGCCCGGGTAATCCCCGCTGTCGTAGATGAGCGGCTTGCCATCGCGGAATGTCAGCCCGACCTTGTAAGGCATCTGATCGGGCTGGATGAAATTGCGGCGGCGCACCTCGGCGCGATCGATATTCAATTCGCGGGCGACGCGATCCATCAGCCGTTCCATCGCGAACACCGCTTGCGGCCGGCCGGCGCCGCGCACCGGCGTCGTCGGCACCTTATTGGTCAGTACAACAACGGTATCGAACTGATAGGCCGGAACGACGTAGGGGCCCGGCACGGTCGAGGCCGCGATATAGGGCATGACGATGCCCCACGGCACGAAGGCGCCGGTATCGTGCAGCATGCGGCCGCGCAGACCGAGGATTTTTCCCTCCGCATCGACGGCGATCGCGACTTCCCAGTGTTGGTCGCGCTCCTGCGTCGCACAGAGGAAATGTTCGCGCCGATCCTCGATCCATTTCACCGGCCGGCCGAGCTTCAGCGCCGCCGCCGGGATCACCGCCTCCTCCGGATAGAAAATCGCCTTCGGCCCAAAGCCGCCGCCGACATCGGGGGCGATCATGCGAATCGATTGCAGATCGCGGCCGAGCAGATCGGCAAGCACGCGCCGGCCAATATGCGGCGTTTGCGTTCCCGACCAGACGGTCAGCAGATCGGAAACCGGATCGTGGTGAGCAAGCACCGCGCGCGTCTCGATCGCCATACCGCCGCCGCGGTGTTGCCAGAAAGCCTCGGTGAAGACGTGCGTGGCGTCGGCAAAAGCGGAATCGGTATCGCCGTAGGCCAGGCGAAACGTGGAGGCGACGTTCGAATCAAGATCGCTGTGCGCGCGCGGGGCGCCATGCTCGGCGGCGGCGCGGCAGTCGGACGTCGCCTGCAGCACGTCGTATTGGACGATCAATGCCGCCGCCGCATCTTCGGCAATGTAACGCGTATCGGCGATCACCACTGCGACCGCTTGCCCCACATAAGTCACTTCGTCACGTGCGAGCGCGTGTTGGGTGCGAGCCGCCGTAAGCGATGGATTTGGCAATAAGAGCGGCAACGGCTGGTCGCGCATCAATTCTGGCAAATCTTCCGCCGTCAGCACCGCATGAACACCGGGGATGACCAAGGCTGCGCGCGAATCGCAGCCGCGAAGCTTGGCGTGGGCGTGAGGCGAACGTACAAAACAGGCGTGCAACACGCCGTGCAGCTTCACGTCGTCGACAAAACGGCCGCGGCCGGCCAGCAAGGCCGGATCTTCGAGCCGCGTGACGCGGGCGCCGAAATGTTTCACGCCCATCAACGAGCCCCTGCTTTCCCGGCGCCGTTGCGCAGGCGCTGCGCCGCATCGAGCGCGGCCTTGACGATGCCGGCGTAGCCGGTGCACCGGCACAGATTGCCGGTAATCGCCTCGCGCACGTCCTGCTCGCTCGGTTGCGGTTTTTCGCGCAACAATTCGGTCAGCGTGATCAACATTCCCGGCGTACAAAATCCGCATTGCAGGCCGTGATTGTCGATAAAGGCCTGCTGCAGGACCGAGAGCTTGCCGTCGGGCGCAAGGCCCTCGACCGTGGTCACTTCGCAGCCGTTGGCCTGCACTGCGAACATCAGGCATGAGCGGACGGAGCGGCCATCGACAAGTACCGTGCAGGCGCCGCATACGCCATGCTCGCAACCGAGATGCGTGCCGGTGAGATTGATTTCATGGCGCAGGAAATCGGCAAGAGTAAGCCGCGCATCGACGACGCGGCCGTACGATTTGCCGTTCACCGTTATGAGCGTGCCCTGTTTGCTCATGTGGACTCTCAGGCCGTCACGCCGGCCCGGCGCGCCGCGTCATTGAGCGCGCGGGAACTTAGAACTTGCGCGAGGTGACGCCGGTACTCGCCGCCGGCATGGATATCCGAAATCGGCTCGATCAGCCATGCCGCCGCCGCCGCGGCGCGGATGGCGCCGGCATCGAGCGGTTGCCCGACGAGCCGCGATTCCGCCGCCTCGACCCGTAGCGGCGAAGCGGTCACACCGAACAGCGTCAGCGTCGCCCGCCGCACCACATTATCGACGCCGACATCGAGCAGCGCGGCAGCGCCGGTGATGGCGAAGTCGCCCTGGCGGCGGGCGAATTCATGGAATCCATGACCATGGCCGAGCCGCCAGATCGGCACATCGACCGCCGCGATCATTTCATCGGACTTTAGCGCGGTTGCCATGAAGCCCGCGGCAAATTCGCGGAATGGAATCTGGCGGATGCCGCGCACGCTCACGGCGTGGACGGTCGCATCGTAGGCCGCGCACACGGCCGGCAGTTCCGCGGCCGGATCGGCGTGCGCCAAACTGCCTCCGATCGTGCCGCGGTTGCGGGTCTGTCGATGACCGACGTGGCGTAAAGCCTCCGACATTAACGGGCAATGTTTGGCGATTTCGGGGGACACTTCGAGATCGCGCTGGCGGGTCATGGCCCCGATGCGCAGGAGTCCATTGCCGAGCGTGATGCCGCGCAGTTCATCGAGGCCGCCGAGATCGATCAGGTGATCGACGATCACGTAACGAAAATTCATCATCGGCACGAGCGATTGCCCGCCGGCCAAGATTTTGGCATTGGGCAGCTTCGCCAGGAGCTCGATGGCTTCCTTGAGCTGTCGCGGTGCGTGATAGTCGAAAGTCGCTGGTTTCATTGTCCCGGACGCAACTTAGCGAAGGCACAAACTAAATGGCGTCCGGCCGATGTACAACGGCGCGCTATGCCGTCTTAAGCCCAAGTTGCTCCATTTCCTTGGCGTAGGCCGCATCCATGCGCGGCGCGACGCCACGCCTGGCAAGCTCGGTCGCGAACAGCCGGCGAATCTCCGGCTTTTCGTCGATATAATCGAGCTGATCGCCGCCGACGCGACGGCTGATCCAGGCCTTGGGAACACCTTGCGCATTACGGATGGCGACGCCCTCGTGCTTGAAAGCGAGATAGCGCGCCGGCGTCGCGCCGGAATTGAAGTGCTGGTGAAACCACATGTTGGGCGGCACGATCAGGGTACCGACCTCCCATTCGAAGCGCTGCGGCTCCTCGCCTTCCGGCCACATCAGCGAAAAGCCTTCGCCCGAGAGTACGATGACGTGGGCACCGGGACCGTGCGCGTGCGCCTTCTTGTAGGTGCCGATCGGGAATTGCGAGATATGGCTGTTCATCGAGCCTTTGGCTAGGTTGAAGCGAATGTGGCCGCCGCCGGCGCCGCGCTCCGCCGCGGTCACCAGCGGAATGTTGACCGCATCGGGGACGAAATTGGTAGTCAGCAGAAAGCCCTTTTGCTCGCCCTTTGAGCTGAAATAATCCGGCTCGCCGGAAAAGCGGTCCTTGAAGTCGTATTTGGTGTTGAAGACGAAATCGACGTCCTCGTACAGATTGATCACCGGCGGCGCGTTGGTCACCGCGACATAGCGCACCGGCTCGCGGCCCGAGCCGTTGAAATGCTGGTGATGGCAATTGAGCGGAATGGCGAACAGCGCGCCTTCATTCCACTCGAAGCTGATCCGGGCGCCGGCGTCGTTACACACCGTGGTCGAGCCGCGGCCGGAAAGCACGAGAATCATCTCCTCGTAGAGCTGCCGGTGCGGGCTCAGACTCTTTCCCGGCGGGATTTCCATGACGTGGCAATCGTTCGACGTGCGCGAGGCATCGTGGTTAAGAAACACGGCGTTGCCGCCGCGGCGCGCCCAGGGCTTCAGTTCGACGGTCCGAAGATTACGCACGTAAATGGATGGCAGGATGTCGAGCCCTTCGGATTTGACCCAACGCGTGTATGGGGTTTCCTTTTCGGTCTTGAACTTGCTGGCAAGGTCCTCGGAAACGACCGCGTTCTTGGCCATTTGGCTCTCCATTATTTCTTTCAAGCGCGCATGAACCGGCAAAAAACCGGCTTCCGATTTTCCCCGATCGTGCGCGCGGCGGCAGACCGAACCGGTCGGCGATCGCCACGCGTTCCCGCCATCGTGAATAGAGTCTCCAGCCGTACTCCGCAAGGCGGGCCGACGCGGGCAATACGAACAGAGATGCGCGCGTCTTTTCTTGATTACTCCGCCTTCAGTCCCGCAGCCTTGATGATCGGCCACCATTTGGCGATATCGGCTTTGCGCAAGTCGTCGAGCGCGTCCGGAGTGCGCTGGTCGCTCGCCGGCATATCCAGTCCCATGTCCACGATCCGTTTGTGGAAGGTCGGATCGGCCATGGCCGCGTTGGCGGCGGCATTGAGCTTGGCGATGATGTCCTTCGGCGTGCCTGCCGGCACCCACAGCGCGTTCCATATCGACACGTAGAGGCCGGGCAGTCCGGCTTCGTCCACGGTCGGAATCCCCGGCGCTGCTTCCATGCGGTTCTTTGCGGTGACCGCGTAAACGCGAATCTGCCCGCTGCGCACCAGCGGCAGGAAGCTGCCGCTCGCGGTGCACATGAAATTGATCTGTCCGGCGAGCATGTCCTGCATCGCCGGCGTTCCGCCGCGATAGGGAATAAGCTGCCACTTGGCTCCAACCGTATGCTGGATCGAGAGACCGCAGAGCTGTTGCATGGTGCCCGAGCCAACGGTCCCCTGCAGAACTTTGTCCGGATTTGTCTGCATCCAGGCGATCAGCTCCTTAAGCGTCTTCGCCGGCACGTCGTTGGTGCTCACCAGGATGAACGGATAGCTCGGCAATAGCGCGATCGGCGCGAAGTCGGTCGACGGATTGTAAGGCAGCTTCATCGTGGCGGGCGTCAGCACGAACGCCTCGGAATTGCCGAGCAACAGCGTATAGCCATCGGGCGCCGCTCGAGCGACGTGCGCCGCGCCGACTGTCCCCGAGGCGCCACCCATATTCTCGGTCAGGACCGGCTGGCCGAGTGAATTTTTCATTCGCTCGGCGAGCAGGCGAACAAGCGTGTCGGTAACGCCTCCCGCCGGATACGGCACGACGATCGAAATCGGCCGCGACGGATAGGCCTGCGCCCGCACACCAAGGGTAGAGGCGATTGCCAACAGAGCGGCAACTGCGAGTTTGCCCAATACCTTCATGGCTGCTGTTCTCCGATCCCCCGCTCTCTCCGGTCACGCCCGCGGAACGTGTTGTCGGGTCATTTCTTAGGTCCTTGGCGGCTCCCCGACTTGTGAATCCGCAGAGAAGCGGCGATAGCCTATCATGACCGGCGGGTGGCTCTATGCCGCGGAGTCATTGCGGACCGCGACATCCAGGTTAGAGCGGGGATGAGAGTGATTTTTCCCTGCAACCGATGCCAAAACTTGGCATTGTTGCAGAGGGGGGAGGAAATCGTATCCGGGGAACTCCTATACGGGGGAGCGAATGAGAGCTGCCGGCGAAGTTGATCGCCGTGCATTTCTAATCGGTACCGCCGGTGCGGGCTGCGGCCTTGCGCTGGGTTTTGCCATGCCGACCGGCGCGGAATCGGCGCGGGCCGCTACCGCCGGAGCGTCCGAGATCAACTGCTGGGTGGTGATCGCCCCCGATGATTTCGTAACGATCCGCATAGCGCGCGCCGAGATGGGCCAAGGCGCCCTGACCGGTCTCGCCCTGCTGGTTGCGGAGGAATTGCAGTGCGACTGGGGCAAGGTGCGCACGGAGTTCGTCTCGCCAACGGAGAATTTGCGCCGTGGTCGCATCTGGGGCGACTTGTCGACCGGCGCGAGCCGCTCGATTGCATCATCTCAGGATTATTTGCGCCGTGCCGGCGCCACCGCACGGGAAATGCTCATCGCCGCCGCGGCGGCGCGCTGGAATGTGCCAGCATCACAATGCAGCGCGCAAAACAGCACGATCACGGACACCGCGAGCGGCCGCACGATGAGCTTTGGGGCGGTCGCCGACGACGCGGCCAGGATCGAGCCTCCTACTGGCGTCAAACTTAAGCCCGTTGCCGATTGGACACTTGCCGGCAAGCCACGGAAGCGTCTCGACGTGTTCGACAAGATCACCGGCCAGCCGATCTACGCCATCGATGTGCGGCTGCCCGGCATGCTCTACGCCGCCATCATGCAATGCCCGGTATTTGGCGGAACGCTGAAATCAGTCGACGAGAGCTCAATCCATGGAATGAAAGGCGTGCGCCGCATTGTTCGAATGCCGGACGCGGTCGCCATCATCGCCGATTCCTGGTGGCGAGCGAAGAGCGCGGTGCAGGCGCTCCGCGTCACGTGGAACGACGCCGATCACGGTAGTCTCTCCACCTCCGCCATCCACGATCTTGTGCGCACCGGCCTTGACGCGTCGCCGGCCCAGATCGGTCGTGCCGACGGCGACGTTTCCGCCGGCTTTGCGCGCGCCGCGCAACGGATAGAAGCAGACTACACGGTCCCCTTCCTCGCCCATGCGACCATGGAGCCGCAGACCTGCACCGCGCATGTGCGTCCCGATGGCGTCGAAATCTGGGTCCCCACGCAAGATGCGTCGACCGCGCTCGCCACCGCCGCGCTCGCCGCCGGAGTCCCCGACAACAACGTCGTGGTCCATCGCACACTGCTTGGTGGCGGCTTCGGCCGGCGCGGCACGATACAGGAATATGTTCGGCAGGCGGTGCTCATTGCCAAGGAGGTGGAGCAGCCCGTCAAGCTGGTATGGACGCGCGAGGAAGACATTCAGCACGACCTCTATCGGCCGTTCGGTATGGCGCGCCTCGCCGCCGGACTGGACGCCGGCGGTATGCCGATCGCGTGGTCGATCAGACTGGCGGGACCGTCATTCGTCGCCGAGCTTCTGCGCGGGTTCAGTTCGGGTTTCATCGACAATACTTTTGTGAGCGGTCTCGCCGAGGAGATGCCGTACGACGTGCCGAACTATCTGGTCGATTACGTCGTGCGGCGGACGCCCGTTCCGCTCGGTGTCTGGCGCGCGATCAATTACACGCAAAATGCCTTTTATAAGGAAGGCTTCGTCGATGAGATGGCGAACGCTGCCGGCATCGATCCTTACCATTACCGGCGGCTCCTGCTGCGCAAGAGTCCAAAGAATCTTGCCGTGCTCGACGCCGCGGCCGAGAAAGCGGGATGGGGCAGCCCGCCTCCCGCTGGCGTTTTTCGCGGAATCGCGCTGAACGAGGCCTGCGGCTCTTATTGCGCGCAAGTGGTCGAAGTCTCGGTTGAAGACGGCCGTGTGCGCGTGCATCGCGTAGTGTCTGCCCTCGACTGCGGTCACGTCGTCAATCCGCTCTCGATCGAAATGCAGACCGAGGGTGCGATCGTTTACGCGCTGACGGCGGCGCTCTATGGCGAGATCACCATCAAGGACGGCGGCGCCGAGCAATCGAACTTCGACACCTATCAGATGCTGCGCATCAACGACGTGCCAAGGGTAGAGACGATGATCGTGCCGAGCGGCGACTTTTGGGGCGGGGTCGGCGAGCCGCCGGTGCCGCCGCTGGCACCGGCCCTTTGCAACGCGATTTTCGCCGCCACCGGCAAACGCATCCGCTCGTTGCCGGTGAAGAACCACGATTTGCGCCGGCAATCCGCAGCGCAATCTTTCAGCGCGCAGCCCTAGATTTCGGCGCAGGTCTGCGGCAACGCGCCATTCCTGAATGCTTGTCAGCGACCCTACGGGCTGAAATATTGCCCTCCGCCAGCCAATCGATGACAGGATAACAACCCGATCCGAGGAAACGCGCATGCTGCGACGCCATGCCATTGTCCGCCAAATGATGATCCGCCATGTCGTTGCGGCAGCAGCCGCGGCGTTGCTCGTTGTCGCAGCAGGCCGGGCCGAAGCGGAGAATTACCCGGCCAACAAGATCACGCTGATCGTCGGCTTTGCGCCCGGAGGCATTGCCGACACGCTGGCGCGGCTCATCGGGCAAGGCTTAAGCGAGCGTCTGCACCAAACCGTAGTCGTGGAAAATCGCAGCGGTGCCGGCGGCGATATCGCCGCCGGTGTCGTCGCGCGCGCGAACCCCGACGGCTACACGCTTCTGGCCACGACGACGGCGCTTGCCATCAACGAGACGCTGCACGAGCACAATCCGTTTTCGCGGACCGATCTCACCGCCGTCGCCATCGCCGCGTCGAGCCCGGAAGCTTTGGCCACGAGCCCGAGCAATCCCGCCAACAATCTGGTCGAGTTCATCAAGGAGATGAAGGGCAAGACCATCAATTTCGGCTCGGCCGGCGTCGGCACCGGATCACATATCGAGGCGGCCTATTTCTTCAAATTCTTGGCCAAGGTTCCGGCGCAGCACATTCCCTTCCAGGGCGGCGCGCCGGCGATCACTGCCACCATCGGCAATCAGATCGATCTCCTGGCAACTACGCTTGGCGGCCCCGCTGCCGCGCAGATCGCCAGCGGCAAGCTAAAGGGCCTCGGCATCGCGGCAGACAAGCGCGCCGCTGTGACGCCGAATGTGCCGACCTATGCGGAGCAGGGCTTTCCAGGCTTCACGGCGGCGTCCTGGGTGGGCTTCTTCGCTCCGGCCAAGACTGATCCAGAAATTCTCGCAACGCTGAACAAAACCATCGACGACATCATCCAGACCCCTGCCGTGCAGAAGCGACTGATCGATTTCGGCTTCGAACCGATCGTCGGATCGCAGGCACAAGCCGACGCCATGTTCAATTCCGAAGTGGATAAATGGGGCAAGATGGTCAAGGCGCTAGGGCTGTCGATCAAATAGGTGACGCCCTTGCGCGCATTCCTGGCGACGCTCTACTCGCCTGCGATTGGCGTAGTAATGCCGCCACCGCTCGCGATTGCCGCTCAACGCCGGCCGAACAGCTTATCGAGCAGCCAGACGTCGAGCCCGCCGCCCCGACCGGCTTGCGGCGCCGGCGCATTGCGCTGCGCCGTCGCGGGATAGGGCTCGCTGGGCGTGAGCGGCGTCGCAGCAGCATACCAGCCGCCGCCGGCAAGGCCGGGCAGCGGCGTCGGCGGCACGCCGCGCAGCGCGGCGCGCATGAAGGCGCTCCAGATATCGACCGGCAGCCCGCCGCCGGTGGCTCGTTTGGTCGGCGCATCGTCGTCGTTGCCGAGCCACACGCCGGTGACCAGCCGCGACGTGTAGCCGATGAACCAGGCGTCGCGGTAATCCTGGCTGGTGCCGGTCTTGCCGGCCGCCGGCCAGCCGGGAAGATTTGCGGCGCGCGCGGTGCCGGAAACCAGAGTCTCGCGCATCATCGCATTCATCATCGCCACATAACGCGCGTCGACGACGCGGCCGAGCGCCTGCGGCGGACGGGTGTAGAGAATCTTGCCCTCGGTGGTGCGGATGCGCTCGATGACGTGCGGCGAGGCGGCGAACCCGCCATTGGCAAACGGCGCATAAGCGGACACCAGTTCGAACGGCGACACCACGGAGGTGCCAAGCGCGATCGAGGCGTTGGGTTCGAGTTGCGAGGTGATGCCCATGCGATAGGCGGTGCGAATGACGGCTGACGGACCGACCTCCAAGCAAAGGCGCACCGCCACGGTGTTGATCGAATCGGCGAGCGCCTGGGTCAGGGTCACCGGCCCGTAATAACGGTGTTCGAAATCTTCCGGCTTCCAGCCGTTGACTGAGATCGGCGCATCCTCGCGGACGGTGTCGGGGGTGAGACCGTGCTCGAGCGCGGTGAGATAGACGAACGGCTTGAATGCCGAACCGGGCTGCCGCTTCGCCGCGATGGCGCGATTGAATTGGCTGTCCGCGTAGTTCCTGCCGCCGACCAGCGCGCGAACCGTGCCGTCGGGCGTCATCGCGACCAAGGCGCCCTCGCCGACGCCGAATTTGGCGCCGCGCTGATTGAGCGTGTCCACCAGCGCGCGCTCGGCGGCATTCTGCAGCGTCGGATCGATCGTGGTCTCGACCACGATATCCCGATCGAAGTTGCCGACGAGATCGTTGACCGCGTCCATCACCCAGTCGGCCACATAATTGACCGAGCCGGCGCCGCTCGGCTCTTTCGCCCGCGCCGGATGGGCGAGCGCGAGCCGCGCCTGATCGGGAGAGATCATTTTCTGCTCGGCCATGGCGGCAATGACCAGTCGCGCGCGAGCCTCGGCACCGTCCGGGTTGCGCGTGGGCGCAAGACGCGACGGCGACTGCACCAAGCCGGCGAGCATGGCGGCTTCGGGCAACGTCAATTGCCGCGCCGATTTGCCGAAGTAGCGCTGTGCCGCCGCCTCGACGCCGTAGGCGCCGGCACCGAAATAAACGCGATTGAGATAAAGCTCGAGAACCTGCCTCTTGGTGAATTTGTGTTCGAGCCAGAACGCCAGCATCACTTCCTGCAGCTTGCGGGTGAGCGTGCGCTCCTGTGTCAGGAACAGATTCTTGGCGAGCTGTTGGGTGATAGTCGAGCCGCCCTGTGCGGCGCCGCGATGCAGCACGTCGGCGATGGCCGCACGCATGATGCCCCACGGATCGACGGCATAATGCGAATAGAAGCGGCGGTCCTCGATGGCGACGAAGGCGTTCGGCACGTAGGCCGGCAACTCGCGCAGCGGCACCGCGGCGCCACCCATGTCGCCGCGCGTGGCGAGCGTCGCACCGTTGTCGCCGAGGATCAGAACCGAAGGCGGCCGTTTCGGAATTTCCAGCGACTGAATCGGCGGCAAATGCGCGCCGACCCAGACCACGATGCCGATCACCGCGATCGCGGCCCATAGCGCCAGCACGGCGCCCCAATAGATCAGCCGGCCGATGCCGGCGCGGCCTTTCCGACCGCGGCCGCTCCCGCGCGGAGTACGCGGCGCCCGGTCGGCGCGCCGCCGCTGGTTGGAGGGCCGGGAAAACGGGCCGCCGGCGCGGTCCTGCGGGCGCAGCCGCAGGTCGAGGCTTGCGTGCGTGAGCGCGCGCTTTCGGCTTCGCCGTGGCCACGCCATATCCCGTCCCCAGGCGCATCAAAGAAAGCGCCGCGCGACGGTAGAGGGCGCGGTTTAAAGGTGGGTTACTGATCCTGACCTCTCAGTGCGTCACCGGAGCCGGACCTCCGAGTTTCACCTTGCGCAAGGTCAGTGCCAGTGGCACCGCGGCGGCGGAAATCAGCATCAGCGCCCAGAACACGTCGATGTAAGCGAGAAGGGCCGCCTGCGTCTGCACCTGCTGGCCGATCCAGGTAAAAGCCTGTTGCTGTGCGTGCGCCAGCGAGCCGCCCAGCGCCGCGAAATAGTCAGTCACGTGCTTCAAGGCGTCCTGATATTGAGGTGTGGAGGGATTGACGAGTTCAACGAGCCGGCTCTGATGGAACTGCTCCCGGTGTGCCAGAACGTTGTTGGCAAGCGATATCCCGATCGAGCCGCCGGTGTTGCGCGCCATGTTGATCAAGGCCGAGGCCATGTCGGTCTTGTCGTGCGGTATTCCATCAAAGGACGCCGTGAGGATCGGGATGAAGACGAACGGCAGGCCGACGCTCAGCAGCATGCGGGAAGACACAAAGAACCAGAAGTCTACCTCGCCAGTAATCCTGGTCATGTCGAACATCGCCAGCGCGCACATTGTGGCGCCGATGGCAATGAGAATGCGAGGCTGCACTTTGCCGGATAGCCGTCCGGCGACAGGCATCATGATCGCAGTCACCACGCCGCCAGGAGAGAGCACGAGACCGGCCCATGTTGCTGTGTAGCCGTATTCCGCCTGCACAAGCTGCGGCAGGTACTGGGTGGTTGAGAGCAGGATGGCGCCGGTTGCCAGCATCACCAGGAAGCAGATGCCGAACTGGCGCGTCGCCACGATCCGGACGTCGATTGCGGGGTTTCTGCGGCTCAGCTCCCACGGAATCATGAGCACGAAGGCGAGCACGCACACGGACACGACTCCGACGATAAAGTTCGAGCCGAACCAATCGTCTTCGAGCCCGCGGTCGAGCGCAATCTCAAGTGCGCCGAGAAAGGTGGCCACCAGCGCAAAACCGATCAAGTCGAATGCACTGCCTTGTCGCGCAAGCCGCTTGCGCTCCGCCGCCGCGGCCTGCGAATCGCGGAGCGTGACGGCGAGAAGCGCCAGCGCAAGGAGGCCGATCGGGCCGTTGATCTCAAAGCACCATTGCCAGGACCAATTATCCGACAGCCAGCCGCCGAGCGTCGGGCCGACAACCGGCGCCACGACAACGGCGATGCCGAACAGCGCAAACGCCTGGCCGCGCTTTTCCGGCGGAAACGAATCCGCCAAAATCGATTGCGAGGCCGGGACCATGCCGCCGCCGGCGAGGCCTTGCAGGACGCGGAACAACAAAAGCGCCTGCAGGTTCGGTGCGAAACCGCAGAGCACAGAGCTTGCAGTAAACAGCGCCAAGCAAGTCAGAAAGAACGACTTGCGACCGAGTCGCTGTGCGAGGTAGCTGCTCGCCGTCAAACTGACTGCGTTGGCGACCAGATAGGTGGTGATGACCCAGGACGCTTCGTCCTCGCTCACTCCTAAGCCCCCGGCGATATAAGGCAACGCCACATTAGCGATGGTTGTGTCGAGGGTCTCCATGAAGGAAGCGAACGCGACCAACACGGCGATCAGCCAGGGATTGACGGTGGCACTGCTTGCCGCGGCGCTTGGCAGCGCTCTGATCGCGGCGGCGCTCATAGCCAAGCCCTCAATCGCTCGTACAGGGACGAAGTCGGATTGACCCGCACGCTCGTCTCGACCGACATGCCGGGTCCGAGCGCAACATCGGCGGGCGGATCATCCATGACAATCTTGACCGGCACGCGCTGCACGATCTTGACCCAGTTGCCGGTCGCGTTCTCCGGCGGCAGCAGCGAAAAGGCCGGCCCCGACCCTGATTGGACACTGGCGACGTGGCCGCGGATGGGGCGGTGCGGATAGGCGTCGATTGTCAATGTCACCGGTTGTCCGGGCCGCATTGCGTCGAGCTGTGTCTCCTTGAAATTCGCCGTGACCCAGATTTCGTCCGGCACAAACATCGTCAACGCCGTGCCGGCCTGGACGAATTGGCCGACGGCGCCGCTCAGGCTGACCACGCGCCCCGCCTGGACCGCAGTCACCGTGGTGTAGGAGAGATTGAGCTGAGCCGCATCCACTTTCGCCTGATCGAGCGCGACCGTGGCCTTGTCCTGCGCTACCAGATAGGTCTGATCGTCAACCTGTTGCTGGGCGATCGAACTTGTCCTGGCGAGATACTGATAGCGGTCGAGATTCCTCTGTGCCTGCACGAGCAGCGATTGGTCGTGTGCCAATTGCGCCTTGGCCTGGTCGAGCGCGATGCGATAACTGCGATCGTCGATCCGCGCGATCACCCCACCGGCGGCGACATGCTGGTTGTCGGTCACCGATACGGCGGTGATATAGCCGGACACCTGCGGGGCAATGGCAAACTGGCGCGCCGCGATGAAGGAATCGTCGGTTGCTTCGAAGTGACCGCTGTTGTCCCAGTATAGATAGCCTGCCGCCGCCACGGAAATGAACAGAAGCAGACCGAGCGCAACTGCGAACGGATGCCGTCTCAACAGCCCCGGCCGCGGCTCATCTCCGTTCTCTGCGTCCTGGTTAGGCCGATCGTCCTGAAGCGGCGGGGACTCGATGACCGGGTATTTATCAGAGGGATGCTCTTGCGGTGCCGGTCCTCGTGCGCGGGCGGAATTCTCCCCGGTGTCGGGCTGACGATCAATGTCCAGCGAAGGTGAAAATGTGGACGATGGCGAATCGGCGCGCTCCAGCAGTGCTTGCGCGCCCTGTTGATCGCCCGCGTGCTTCTCTGCATCTAAAAACACGGCTCACCTCCACTGAATGAGATTGTTGAGCGCGTACAGGTCCGGCGCAGCCGAAAACGCCATCCAACAGAGGAGCCCCAGCCCGCGCCGGCGGCAGCGCTCTTTGCATGACCTTGGGCTTTTTCGTTCCGCGACATCGTGAGGTTCCTCTGGATTCGGCCGCCAGCGATCTCTGACGCATCTGATCGCTAAACGAAAGAAACGATACCGTTTCGTTTCTTATCTAGCCGGTCGCTAAAATGCTGTCAACGTATTTATACGGAACCGTTCCGTTTATTTACTTTTGCTCTAGAACATGCTATTTATCAGGGTGATAAGGTGGGCGTTCACGAGACCGTGAGGCTAGCGATGATCCGGCTGCAAACCGCCCAAAGCCCTACTCAGAAGCGACCCGCTGTGCGCAGCGGAAGGCCGCCTCGCGCGCGCGCTGGCGAGGTGGATGAGCGCATTCTGGATGCCGCCCGGGCTGTTTTTCTCGAACGTGGGTTGGCCGGCGCCAGTATCGACGAGATCGCCAGCCGTGCCCGTGCCGGCAAACCGACGATCTACGCGCGGTTTTCCAGCAAGGGGGAATTGTTCGCCGCCGTTGTGCTGCGCAACGTTACCGCCGCGATTGAACGGTTCGAAAGCAATGTTCCGACCGGAGCAACAATAGACGACTGCTTGGCCGATATGGGCGCCGCAATCCTGCATTGGGCTTTGGGCGGCCCTACCATCGATTTGATGCGGGTGAGCATTTCCGAAGCACGTCGGTTTCCGGATCTGGCCAGCAATGTCCACCGCATGGCGAGGCAGCGCGGCGAGGAAGCGGTTGCCCGGATCTTAAGCGAGGCAACCCAATCGGATACGCTTGCATCGTTGCCGTCATTCGCGCCGGAGCGGCTCGCGACGACGAGCCGATTCTTCATTAATTTGGTCGTCTTCCCGCTGATGCTGCGGGCACTGTTCGGAGAGAAGCTTGACTCGCTGCAGGCCGAGATTAGGCCTCATGTGGCTCGCAGCGTCGCGTTCTTTTTGGCCGCGTGCCAGGATAGCAGCGTCAAGTGAACGCCTGCGCACATGGTTCCCGAAGTTTTGCGCGGCCTCGGTTGAATGCAGGCGATGTTTTGGTCGAGCGGCGTTATCTGCTCCGGCGACTCGCGTATTACCCACAACGGCGACAATTTTTGATTTGGTCATACCCTGCGAAGGCAGGGCATCCAGTAAACACCAGCGCGACGGCGATTACTGGATCGTCCGCCTTCGCGGACGATGACGGCGATGAGTCAGTATTTGCTGCCGCTAGTATTACTCCGCCGCGCTACTCCGCCGCGGCCTTCGCCTCCACAGCCGGCGGCGCGAACAGCGCCAGTAGCGGGCGCTTGATCGCGGCCTGGCGGGTTGGCGCCGTGATCTGCGCGCCGGTCAGGTCGGTGACGTAGAACACGTCGACGACGCGCTCGCCAAAGGTGGCAACATGCGCCGAGGCGATGTTGAGATTGAACTTGGAGAGCGTCGTGGTCAGTTCGTAGAGCAGACCGGGCCGGTCGAGGCCGGTCACCTCGACCACGGTATAGCGCGCCGACCATTGATTGTTGATGGTCACTTCCGGCTCGATGGCGAACGCTTTGAGCCGACCCTTCGGCGGCGCGCGGTTGGGCACCACGTCGGGCAATTTGATCTGGCCGCGCAACGCTTTTTCGATCAAATCGCCGATGCGGGCGGCGCGCCGCGCTTCGTCTTCGTCGCGCTCGAATTCGCGCGAGACCGAGATGGTGTCCAGCGCCAGGCCGTCGGTGGTGGTGAAGATCTGGGCGTCGACGATGTTGCCGCCGGCCAGCGCGCAGGCGCCGGCGATGACCGACAGCAGCCACGGATGGTCGGGCGTGAGTACGGTCAGTTCGGTGACGCCGCGGCCGGCGTCGAAGCCGACGCTGGTTGCCAACCGTTTGCCCTCCGCTTCCGCCGCGCGGACGAACCGGGCATGCGCCAGCTTGTGTGGCAGATCGACCTTGAGCCAATAAGCCGGATAGTGGCGGCTGATATAGGCCTCGCGCTCGGCTTCCGGCCAGTCGGCCAGCTCGGCACGAAGTTCGGCCTGCGCCACGGCCACGCGCTGCGCCCGGTTGACCTCGGAGAAGCCGCCGGTAAGCACCGGCTCGGTCTCGTAATAGAGCGTGCGGATGAGTTGCGCCTTCCAGCCGTTCCACACCCCGGGACCGACCGCACGGATGTCGGCGGTGGTGAGGATGGCGAGCAGCTTCATGCGCTCGAGCGACTGCACCACGGCGGCGAAATTCTCGATCGTCTTACGGTCGGACAGGTCGCGCGATTGCGCCAGCATCGACATGACGAGGTGCACTTCGACCAGCCAGGCGACGAGTTCGGTGTCGGCGGCGTTGAAGCCGAGCCGCGGACACAAGCGGCGGGCGATACGCGCGCCGGCGGTGGAATGGTCCTCGACCCGTCCCTTGGCGATGTCGTGCAGGAACAGCGCAACGCAAAGCAACGTGCGGTGCTGCGGCTGGATCGTGCGCATCAGCTCGCTCGCCAGCGCCACGGCCGGGTTCTCGCCGCGCTCGATCTGGCCAAGTTCGCCGATGCAGCGGATCAGATGCTCGTCCACCGTGTAATGGTGGTACATGTTGAACTGCATCATCGCGACGACGCGGCCGAAATCGGGTACGAAGGCGCCGAGCACGCCGGCCTCGTTCATGCGCCGCAGCACGGTTTCGGCGTCGTTGTTCGACGTCAGGATCTCCAGAAATAGCCGGTTGGCTTCGGCGTCCTCGCGCAAATCCTTGTCGATCAGCTTGAGCGAGCGCGTCACCGTGCGCATCGCCTCCGGCCGGAATTCCAGATTGTACTTCTGCGCCAGATGAAACAATCGGATCAGGTTGACCGGATCGCGCTTGAACACGTCGGGACCGGCGATGTTGATGCGGTTGTTGTCGATGACGAAATCGTCGGTCTCGGTGAGCTTGCGCGGGCCGCGCGCCGGACGCAGCCGGGCGATGATGCGGCTCAACACCGGCGTCGGCGTCGCCTGCATCTCTTCCAGGCCGGAGCAGAAGATGGCGGTGAGG
>JASHRW010000098.1 GCA_030037065.1 Xanthobacteraceae bacterium | reverse complement strand
GGCGGTGCGGACACCCGACGCCATCGCGGTGGTGTTCGAGGGCGAGAGCCTCACTTACCGGGAACTCGACGCCCGCTCCAACCAGCTGGCGCATCACCTGCGCATCCTCGGCGTGGGGCCTGAGAGCGTTGTGGGGCTGTGCGTCGAGCGCTCGGCCGAGATGATTGTCGGGCTTTTGGGCATCCTCAAGGCCGGCGGCGCCTATCTGCCGTTGGACCCCGCCTACCCGCCGGAGCGGCTTGCCTTCATGCTCGAGGATGCCGGCGCCGCCGTGCTGCTCACCCAATCGGCGCTGCGCGACCGGCTCCCCAGCCATCGCGGCGCCACGGTCCTGATTGATGCCGACTGGCCCGCCATTGCGCGCCATCCGCAAACATCGCCACGCACTAACTTAAGCTCCCACAACACCGCCTACATCATCTACACGTCAGGCTCGACCGGAACCCCGAAGGGTGTCGGGGTGAGCCACCGCAATATTGTGCGTCTGGTACGCGAGGCGAATTACGTCGCGCTGACGCCTGATGATGTCTTCTTACACTTGGCGCCGTTGAGCTTTGACGCCTCGACCTTTGAGATCTGGGGCGCCCTGCTCAATGGGGCAAAGCTCGTCCTTTATCCCGACACCGTCATCGATCTGGCGCGACTGAGGCGGATCATTGCCGCGGCTGGGATCAGCGTGTTGTGGCTGACTGCGGCCTTGTTCGAGCGGGTGATCGATGAGGACGTAACGGCGCTTTCTGGGGTGAAACAACTCCTTGCGGGCGGTGACGTGTTGTCCGTTGCACATGTCCGCAAGCTGGCTGAAGCGCTTCCCGCCTGCCAGTTGATCAACGGCTATGGGCCGACCGAAGGCACGACGTTTAGTGTCTGCTATGCGGTGCCCAAGGCGACGGACTTCGACGCGGTACCGATTGGCCGACCGATCTCGAACGCGCAGGTCTACGTGTTGGATACAGGCCTGCAGCCCGTACCGCCAAGCGCGGTCGGAGAGCTTTACATCGCCGGAGCCGGTATCGCGCGGGGCTATTTGAACCGTCCGGGGCTGACGGCGGAGCGATTTGTGGCCGACCCGTTTGGCCTTGCGGGCAGCCGCATGTACCGGACCGGAGATTTGGCGCGCTGGCGCAGCGACGGTGTTTTGGAGTTCATCGGGCGGGTCGACCAGCAGCTCAAGCTGCGCGGGTTCCGCATTGAGCCTGGCGAGATCGAAGCGGTGCTGATGCGTCATCCTTCGGTGGCGCAGGCGGCGGTGATCGCCCGCGAGGATCATCCCGGGCAGAAGCAGTTGGTGGCCTATGTGGTGGCGGCGGCTGGTCAGCATGCCGATGCCGGGGAGCTTCGGGCCGATGTCGGGCGGAGCCTACCAGATTACATGGTGCCGTCGGCGCTTGTAGTTCTGGAACGGATGCCGCTGACCCCGAACGGCAAACTGGATCGGCGCGCACTGCCCGCGCCGGATCTGACGCCGCGGGTGGCGCGGTTGCCGCGCACGCCGCAGGAGCGAGCTCTATGCGGGCTGTTCGCCGAGGTGCTGGGTCTGGAGCGGCTCGGCATCGACGACAGCTTTTTTGAGCTTGGCGGACATTCGTTGTTGGCGACGCAGCTCATCAGCCGCATTCGCGCGACGTTGCACATCGAGATACCGATGCGCTCGTTGTTTGAAGCCCCCACCGTCGAGGCTCTTGCGACGCATCTCGACCGAGGCGATCAGACCCGGTCCGATTTCGATACAATGCTGCCTATCAGACCTGATGGATTATTCCGACCGTTGTTCTGCATCCATCCTGGCGCTGGCATTAGTTGGATCTATTCGAGGTTCATCCGGCATCTTCCGGCAGGCCATCCGATCTATGCGCTGCAGGCGCGCAGTATCGTACGGCCGGAAATGTTTCCCCACAGCATCGAGGATATGGCGGCGGACTATTTGAATCTCATCCGGCAAATTCAGCCGGCCGGGCCGTACAATTTGCTCGGCGTCTCCTTCGGCGGCCTCGTCGCTTACGAAATTGCCACTCAGCTTCAATCGGTGGGCCAGGACGTCTCACTGCTCGCTCTGCTTGACAGTTATCCGGTCCCGCGTAATAGCTCGCCGCACAATGGCGGTGCAGAGTTTGAAAATGAGGCGGAGCTTATCGACGTCGAGGACGACGCCATAAGAGCAGCGATCGATAGCCTACGCCGCGACGGACAAATACTGCCGTCCCTTGAGGGACATCACTACGTCGCCATTAAGGATACCTTGAAGAAAAGTGTCCGCTTGATGGGGAAGTATGTTCCGCATCAATTCCACGGCGATATGTTGTTGTTTACGGCCACGGCCGGCCCGGCTGCTCCCCCGGTCGATGATTGGCGGCCCTATATCGATGGCGAGATCACGGTCCATCGCATAGACTGTACGCATGCGACAATCATGGAAGTCGGGCCAGTCGCCGAAATCGGCACCGTGCTTGCGGCCGAACTGTCCAAACAGCAACTGCCGCTGAATTCAACTTCGAAGGAGGTACAGCGTGGCTACCAATCCGTTTGAAGACGAAAATGGCACCTATCACGTTCTGATCAACGAGGAAGGCCAGCATTCCCTATGGCCGACTTTCGTCGCTGTACCGAACGGATGGACGATTATCCATAAGGCAGACACGAGGGCCGCCTGTCTTGAGTTCATAGAGAAAAATTGGACGGATATGCGTCCCAACAGCTTGATCAAGGCGATGAACGAAATGGCGGCGAGCGAGAAGAAGGAGACAAATGGGGCTGGGCAGGCTGCTGACGCGGCGACGCCGCCGGCGAAGGTCGGGAAAACTAACGGCGGATTGGGATAGCGAGAGTTACCAGTTGGCCATATCGGTAGCCGGCAGAACCCGGCATGCCAGTCGGTCGGGCGCGAAAGGCGAAAAGAAGGACTGTTACGCCAGCAGGTATGCGGCGAGGATGACGAAGCCGCTGACGGCGAGCGTCGCGTGCAAGCCGATCAGGGTGCCGGCGCGCCGCCGTTTGAGCAGATGACTAAGGACTGCAAGTCCAACAAGCGCTGCAAGTGAAATCAGCACCGCGCTGATCGCCCCGAAAGAACCTATTCCCTGTTCCACACCCCGCGGCGGTCCGCGCAGAGCGAGAACGAGGCAGCAAAGCCCGCCGATACCGACGAGTCCATGAAACGCGCCAAACCGCCAGGGGAGCGTAGCGCCCTCACGGCGCAAATACACGACGGCGAGCGCAGTGCCCAACGCGATTGCGACCGAAAGAGTGCCGAAGGCGGCGATCAACATGACGTCACGGAGCGGCGCGCCGGGAAATAACGGTCGAGCCAAATGCGCAACGTAACTGCCACGCGCGGATCAGGATTGACAAACATAAAATGATCGGTCCCGTGGAGGAGATGCAACTCCACCGGCGGCTTCGCATGCCTTACCAGGCTGAACGCCTCCTCGAATTTGGTCACGCTGTCGCTGGCGCTGTGCAGGACCAAGAGGGGCCGCGGACTGATGCTGCCGGCAAACTCTTCGGGGCGGAACATGAAAAAGCCGAGTGCGGTGTCGGCGGTAAATTCCATGAGCGAGCCGTTGGAGGTGAGGTTGACCTGCAGTTCCTTCGCCATCTCGAAAATATCAAAGCGATGGATGCTCCTCTTCGCCGCGCCGGCCGGATCGCGGACGATCTCGTCAAGTAACTCATGAAATTTGCGCCATGATTGCGCGGTATGCATGCTTCGGATCATACGCTCGCCATTGGCGACGCCGTTTTCGACGATGACAGCGGCTACGCGCGGGTCGATCCCTGCCGCCTGTACGGCAACACCGCCGCCGAGGCTCGATCCGCACAATGCGATCGCCGCCGGATCGACGTCGACGCGCGTCGTCATGTAGGTCAGCGCATTCCGTGCGTCGGCAATCTCCTCGCTTGGTATAACGCGCCCGCGCGTGCCCTCGCTCTCGCCGCAGCCGCGAAAGTCGAAGCGCAAAGCCACGTAGCCCCATTGCGCGAATTGCCGGCATACCCATTCCGGGCCACCATTCTTATTGGCACCGAAGCCATGCATCATGACGATGGCCGCTCTCCGCTCGCCCGCGCGCAGATCGCTGGGCACGTGCACGGCGCCGGACAGTTTGAGACCGTCGGACGTGAAGCTGACCAATTCTGGCGCAGTATCTGACATGCCCGGGCGTACCATCATCCGCCGTGTCACTCCCGTGGCCGCACGATTCCGGTTTGTGCGGTGATGCGGCCGTAATGCTCGATGCGGCGGTGACGCGCGAAGTCGAAGACTGTCTGTTTGCCGAACAGCGTCGCGTCGAGGTCGCAATCGGCAACGATCAGTTCGTCGTCCTCGGTTTTTGCTTCGGCAACGATCTCGCCGTCAGGATTGACGGTCATGCTGCCGGCGATCATGGCGTGGCCATCCTCCACGCCGCCCTTGGCCACGGCGACCACCCAGGTTGAATTCTGATAGGCGCCGGCCTGCAGGCAAAGGCGGTTATGGAAGCGACGCCGTTCCGGCCCTTCCTCGGCCTTTTGCGAGTTGCCGGCGGGCGTGTTGTAGCCGAGCACGATCAGCTCGACCCCCTGCAGCGCCATGACCCGATAGGTCTCCGGCCAGCGGCGGTCATTGCAGATGCATAAGCCGACGATGCCACCGAAGCAGCGCCAGACCGGAAAGCCGAGATCGCCCGGCTCGAAATAGCGTTTTTCCAAATGCTGAAATGAACGCGCCGAGTCGTATTCGGCGTGGCCGGGCAGATGCACCTTGCGGTACTTGCCTACGATGCGCGCGTCGCGATCGGCCAAGATCGCTGTGTTAAAGCGGCGGCCGTCGGGCGTGAGTTCGGCGTAGCCGAACGACAGTCCGATGCGCGCGGCTGCCGCCGCCTTGAACAGCGGGCGCGTCGCCGCGTTCGGCATGTCGCGCTCGAACCAGGAATCGACCTCGTTCTGCTCGGTCATGTACCAGCGTGGAAAGAAGGTCGTCAGCGCCAGTTCCGGGTAGACGACGAGATCGCATTTCTGCGCCGACGCCTGCGCCAAGAGGTCGAGCATGCGGGCAACGACGGCTTGCCGGCTTTCGGCCTTCTGCACCGGCCCCATCTGGGCGCCGCCGATCCGCAAAATCCGGCTCACGGCTTAGCCTTCAATCACCTCGTGCACGGCGACCGCGCCGCGGCGCCAATAGCCGGCAGCGCGCATCCACTTGGGATTGGCGCCGTGCTCGGCGATGAGATGTTGGCGAAGCGCCTTGGCCTGGAGCGACTCGCAGGCGACCCAGGCGTAATAATCTCCAGCCGGAAATTTGATTGATGAAAGTTGTTTTATTAGTGCATCGCTGGCGCCGGGCGCGGCGCCGTTGCGATGGACCCAAGTGACATCCGCGTTCGCTTTCGTCGTCAAGGCGATTTCGTCGGCCGGCCCGTCGACTTCGCCGATCACGATCGCCCGTGCACCGGCCGGAAGCTCGGCCAAGCGCCGCGAAATGGCGGGCAGGCCGGTTTCGTCACCGATCAATAAATGCCAGTCGTAGGTGGTCGGAATGATGAACGAGCCGCGCGGCCCTCCGAGATTGAGCATGTCGCCTTTCTTTGCCTGCGCGGCCCAGCGGGTCGCCGGGCCGGCGTCGTGAATGGCAAAATCGATTTCCAACGTATTGGCTGTCGGATCGTATCGGCGTGGCGTGAAATCGCGGCTGAGCATGTTGGGCGCGCCTGCGGTATCGAGCGTGCCGTCGGGGAAGAACAGCTTGACATGGTCGTCGAAGCCGAGGCTGACAAAGCCCTCAAGAGCGCCCGTGAGGGTGGCGCGAATCATGTACGCGGCGATTCTTTCGACGTTCTTGATGGTCAGCGTGCGGCGGCGCGGCTGGTGACGAACGCGACGCGGCATACGCGGATCGGTCGATTCGGTGGCGGTCTCGATCGCTGCCGGAGCGGAGATTGACATTTAGAAGA
>JASHRW010000018.1 GCA_030037065.1 Xanthobacteraceae bacterium | reverse complement strand
ATTGTTAGGAGTTTTAAGTTACAACAATTCGCAACTGGAATGAGGACATAAAAGAACCATGGCAACGCCCCGGCCCAGACCTCAAGTCATGCGGCTCGCCGAAGCCGCAGCCGAGCGCATCAAGGCGGTAATGGCCAAGGCCGACCGCCCGATCGCGGCCATGCGTGTCGGCGTGAAGAACGGCGGCTGTGCCGGTATGAGCTACTACATGGAATACGCGGAAAAGACCGATCCGCTCGACGAGGTGATCGAGGACAAGGGCGTGCGCATCCTGGTCGATCCCAAGGCAGTGCTGTTTCTGCTCGGCACCGAGATGGACTACAAGGTCGACAAGCTCTCGGCGCAATTCGTGTTCAATAATCCGAACCAGACGGCGGCCTGCGGTTGCGGCGAATCGGTGCAACTCGAGCCGGCGACTGGCGAAGTTCGCTAGCGTGCCTGAGATGGCGAGCGCGCCGGCAGATGCGATCCTGGTCAAGCGCTAATACCGGGCGCCGTTTCTGCGACACGGCCGGCCTGACCTATCTTTCGTTGGATGATTTGGCCGCGGCGTGCGAAGCGTTCGCTACGCGACGCGCGCGGAGGGCGCCGGGTTTGCCGCCGCATCGGCTTGCGGATCGACCTCGCTCATGACGCGGTTCCTGCCGTTGCGCTTGGCGGCGTAAAGGCAATTGTCGGCGCGCTCGATCAACGACTGCGCGCTGTCGTTGCTGCGCAGCTCCGCCACTCCCATTGAAACGGTCACCCGGCCTAGCCGTTCGCCGCTCGTGCGTTTCATCAGCTCCTTGGCCATGACGGCGCGTCGGATCTGATCGGCAAGCGCGATCGCCGAGGCGAGCATCTGGTTGGGCAGCGCGATGACAAACTCCTCGCCGCCGTAGCGCGCCGCAATGTCGCGATCCTTGACGCTCTGCTTTAGCGATACGGCGACGAGCCGAAGCACCTGATCGCCGGTCTGATGACCGAACTTGTCGTTGAACATCTTGAAATGATCGACGTCGGCCATCATCAACGACAGCGGCTTGCCCTTATCCTTGGCTTCGGCAATGGCCTTGGCGAGGGCGCCATCGAAGCACTTGCGATTCGACAGGCTGGTGAGCGGGTCGGTGAGGCTCTCGATGCGCACGGTCGCGAGATTCTGCTGGAGCTGTTCGATTTCCTGCTTGGAGGCCGAGAGACTCGCTTCGAGCTTCTTGTTGTTGCGCTCCATCTCTTTCGCGCCCAACATGAGGCGCTCGATCACGACGCGGAGCGTGGCGCCGTCGCTGGCGTCTGCGAGCGTGGCCGAGGCGTCGGCCAAGCTTTCCGAATAGCTCGTCGCCGAACCAGCGGCGGCGTCGATCATGGCCAGCACCTGCTTGATCTCGTCGAGAACGCGCGAGCCGACAGAGTCGATGCGGTCGCCGATCCGCGCCGTGTTGATATGGGTATCGTAAATTTCGTCGAGATCGGCGTCGCTCAGCGCGCCTTTTTGCTGGAGCGCCTGGTTGACCGCGCTATTAAGCGCCGTGTTGTAACCGGTCGCGTAATTGTACCAGATTTCGTAATTGCGGGGCGACGCCGGCTGCGACAAGGCGCGGATTTGGCCGAGCGCGATCTCGGCGAATGCAAGGGTTCGTTCGTGCTCGTCGCGGGGCACGGTCATCTCTTTCTCCGCTCGGTCAGGCAGGTCTTCCGCGCGCCAGCGCCACGCTGTCGCAATGTTCATTCGCGAATGCAATGCAATTGGCGAATCTATGAGAGAGCGATGAAGGAGGGGTAAACGTGTGCGGGGAACAACCCCAAACGGAGCGCGACTGCCGTTATGCTTTGACCGTCACCGGCCGCAACAAAAAGGCCGGCAGATGCGAGGCATCGCCATCGTCCGCCCGCGCATGTGCTGGTTGCGCAACGCGGCGTAAACGCGCTTCGTCGATGCGCGAGACCGAGGCCGCTGGCCGCTTCATTCGCCGGCTGCTGTCTGCATGTCGGCGGTGCGTCCGCTCGGGTTGACGCTCCCGTGCCGACGGTGCCGCTGCTTGCTCCTCCGTCGCCGCCATGCCTGCCGGTGGCTCCATGTACGGTATCGTGCGGCCGATCAGCTTCTCAATGGCGGTCACGGCCTTAACGTCGTTGGCGCCGGCGACGATGGTGATCGCAGTGCCGCTTCGGCCGGCTCGGCCGGTGCGGCCGATGCGGTGTACGTAGTCGTCGGGATGCAGCGGAACGTCGAAATTATAGATGTGACTCACGTCCGGGATATCGAGGCCACGCGCTGCCACGTCGGAGGCGACCAGCAGCGTCACCTCGCCCTTGCGGAACTGTTCGAGCGCGGCCATGCGCGCCGGCTGATCCATGTCGCCGTGCAATGCCTGCACCGAAAAGCGGTGGCGAAGCAGCGAACGATGCAGCGTCGCCACGTCGCGCTTGCGGTTGCAGAAGATAATGGCGTTCTTCAAGCCTTCGGCGGATCGGATCAGGCGGCGCAGCGTCTCGCGCTTGTCGAACGCATCGCGGCCCGATCTGGCCAAGAGCTGGGTGGTAGTGGCGAGGGTGGTGGCGGGGCGGGCGACTTCGACGCGGACTGGATTGTGCAAAAACTGCTCGGTGATGCGCCGGATTTCCGCCGGCATGGTGGCAGTGAAGAACAGCGTCTGCCGGGTGAACGGAACAAGCTTACAGATGCGCTCGATGTCGGGGATGAAGCCCATGTCGAGCATGCGGTCGGCCTCGTCGATCACCAGCAGTTCGACGCCGGTGAGCAGCAAGCGTCCGCGCTCGAAATGGTCCAGCAGGCGGCCTGGGGTTGCGATCAGAACATCGACGCCGCGGGTGAGTTTCATGTCCTGATCGTCGAACGACACGCCGCCGATCAGCAGCGCTACGTTGAGCTTGTGGTTGGCACCATATCTGGCAAAATTTTCCTCGACTTGCGCGGCGAGTTCGCGCGTCGGCTCCAGAATGAGGGTGCGCGGCATGCGCGCGCGGGCGCGGCCCTTTTCCAGCATGGTGAGCATCGGCAGGACGAAGGCTGCCGTCTTGCCGGTGCCGGTTTGCGCGATCCCGAGCACGTCGCGTCGCGCGAGCACGTGGGGAATGGCCTGATCTTGGATGGGAGTGGGAGTTTTGTAACCGGTCGCCGCAACGGCTGCGAGAACCTTTTCGGACAAGCCGAGATGTGAAAAAGACATAAACCCTCGTGTCAGGACCGCGTCACGGCGCCCTCTCGGGTTTGTGCCGCGCCTGCGGAACGTGAGCGAGAGGGAAGCTGGAAATACGCACCGCGCGGCCGAATCTTCCTAGCTTTGGCTGCCGGCAACATATGGTCGAATGGGCGAAAGTCAACCGCAAACGGCCTGCCGCAATGCAGTAAGTTAAACGGAGTCCTTCACTTTTTCCTTATGGAGCACTGATCATGCCGAATTCCCCATCCGCACCTTTGCCCATTATCCTTATTGCCGGGCTGAATTGCTCGGCCCGTCTCTACGCCGAGCAAATTCCCGCGCTGTGGCAATTCGGCTCGGTCATCGTCGCCGACCATCGTCGCGACGACAGCATGGCGGCACTGGCGCGGCGGATTTTAGCCGCCGCACCGCCGCGCTTTGCGCTCGCCGGACTGTCGATGGGCGGCTACGCGGCGTTTGAGATCATGCGTCAGGCGGCCGAACGCGTGGCAAAACTGGCGCTGCTCGATACCGGCGCAGGCGCCGAGGTGCCCGAGCGCACTGCGCAGCGCCAGCCGCTGATCGGGATGGCAAAGAACGGTCGCTTCGCCGACATCACCGACAATCAATATCCGCTGCTTGTGCATCGCAGCCGCCATGGCGATGCGGAGCTGAAAGCCAATGTGCGCGCCATGAATGAGGAAACCGGCGCCGCGGCCTATATTCGCCAGCAGCAGGCCATCATGAGCCGCCCCGACTCGCGGCCCGGACTTGCGGCGATCACGTGTCCGACGCTGGTCCTGGTCGGCGACGGCGATCAATTGACCCCGCCTGCACTCGCCCGCGAAATGGCGGCCGGCATTCGCGGGTCGCGGCTGGTCGTGATTGCCGAATGCGGCCATCTGTCGACGCTCGAACGGCCGCGCGAGGTGACCGGCGCTCTCGTCGAATGGATGCAGTCTTGACGTGCGCAGATGCAATCCGGGCGGAGCGCCCTTTCAGAGAGCAGCAATTGTGCGAGCGCCCATTCCGGGGCAGGATAAACGCACAATAGCGAGGGGGCATTTATGCGGTTGGCTCATTGCGTGCGCGCGTTATCGGCATTGGCTGCGCTGGCGCTCGTGGTGCTCATCGCCGCACCTGTGGCTGCACAGAATTATCCGACCAGACCCGTCAAGGTCGTCGTCGGCTTCGGCCCTGGCGGCGGCACCGACATTCTGGCGCGATTGGTAGCGGCGAAGCTCGGGGACATTCTTGGCCAACAGATCGTTATCGAGAACCGCCCGGGCGCTGCCGGACACCTCGCGGCCGAATATGTCGCCGGCCAGCCGGGCGATGGCTATATGCTGTTGGCAAGTCCGATCGGGCCAATGTCGATCTCGGCGGCGGTCTATTCCGACCTCAAATACAACGTGACCAAGGATTTCGTGCCGCTGGCGTTGATCGGACAGTTTCCGCTGATCTTGGCTGTCAGTCCGAGCAATCCGGCGAACAACGTCAAGGAATTGGTCGCCTATGCCAAGCAGCATCCCGACAAGGCCAATTACCCGAGTACGTCGCCGACCTTCGTCATTCCGATGGAAGAGCTTAAGCTCGCGACCGGCATGCCGTGCGTCAATATCCCCTACAAGAGCAGCGAGGAAATGATCCTCAGCGTCATGCAAGGTCAGACCATGATGACCATCGTCGATCCACCGCCGACGGTGCCGCAGGTCAAGGCCGGCAAGCTCAAGGCGCTGGCAGTAACCGGTAGCCAACGCTTGCCGGAATTGCCCGACGTGCCGAGCATGACGGAGGCCGGCTACCCGAGCGTCGATATTCAGGTGTGGAGCGGCATGTTCGCACCGGCCGGAACGCCGTCCGCGGTCGTTGCCAAGCTCGAAAAGGCTCTCGGCGAGGCCATCCACGATCCCGGCGTGTCGGCCAAGCTGAAAGCCTTGGCGATCAATCCGAGCAACAAGACGCCCGAACAGTTCAAAGAGCTGATCGAAAGCGACATCGTGAAATTCCGCGCCGTGGCGAAGGCTGCAAACCTCAAATTCGAGGATTAGCGGCCTCGGCGAACTGCCCGCGGCACGGCATCGAATGTCGTCCGGCGCCGCTTCCGGCGTCGCATGAGGAAGCGCGACGCGCTGTCGACGCCAGCAAGCGCCGCGGCGCATGCGGCGGAACGAATATCGACTGATCAATTCATATCGATTCGCGCGTGAACGCGTTGTCGCATAGCGGGATGAGGACCCCGGAGGACATTCGATGCCAAGCGACAAATATGACGTTTTTATCCTTGGTGGCGGCAATGCCGGTATGGGCGTGACGGTTGAGACGCGTAAAGCCGGACTTTCGGTCGCCATGGCCGAAAATCGCGAACTCGGCGGCACTTGCCCAAACCGCGGGTGCACGCCGAAAAAGGTGCTGGTTGCCGCCGGCCACTCCCTCGACGAAATCGAGCGGGCGTCCGGCCATTGTATTTCGGTCGGCAAGCCGCGGCTCGATTGGGCGGGACTGATCGATCGCGAGAAAAATATGATCAGTCACCTGCCGGCGTCCTTCGCCAAGCTGATGGCCGACCGCGGCGTCGATGTGCTGCGCGAGCGGGCAGTGTTTGTCGGTCCCAACACGGTGCGCGTTGGTGATCGCACTATCGAGGCAAAGAACATCATCATCGCCACCGGCTCAAAGCCGCGCAAGCTGCCGATCTCCGGCGCTGAGCACATGATTACGTCCGACGATATTTTGAGCGAACGGGCGCAGCCGCGCGATGTGGTGTTCGTCGGCGGCGGGGTGATCGCGTTCGAATTCGCCCACGTCTACGCCCGCGCCGGGACCAAGGTCGCGATCCTCGAAGTGCTGCCGCGCTTTCTGCCGGCGCTCGACGAGGATGCGGTCGCGCAGATCGTCCGCGAAAGCGAGCGCATCGGCGTCACGCTCCACACAAGCGTGAAAGTCAGCCGCATTGAAGCGCGCAACGGGCGGTTCGCCGTGACGTTCGAGCACGAAGGAGCCGGATGCACGATCGAGACGGATCGTGTGGTCAACGGGGCAGGGCGCGTCGCCGACGTCGATACGCTCAACCTCGAAGCCGGCCATGTGCGGCTGCGCGATGGGCGCATCGAGCTCGATGAGTACATGCGCTCGGCGTCGAATCCGGCGGTGCACGTCTGCGGCGACGCGCTGTGGACATCGCCGCAGCTCTCACCCGTCGCCACTTACGAAGGCCGCATTGTCGGCCGCAACATCGTCGAAGGGCCGGAGGAGAAAGCCGATTATAGTTGCATTCCCTCGTGCGTCTTCACCGTGCCCGCGCTGGCCAGCGTCGGAATGACCGAAGCCAAAGCCAGGGAGTCTGGCCGCACGATCAAGGTCGAGACGAACGACATGAGCGGTTGGCTGTCATCGCGGACCTACAACGAGGCCGCCGCCTGGGCCAAGGTGATCCTCGAAGAGGACACCGGCCGCATTCTCGGCGCGCACATGGTCGGCCATGCCGCGGAGGAACTGATCCATATCTTTGCCTTGGCGATGAAGTTCGGCATTACCGCAGACAAAATTCGCGACACCGTCTACGCGTTTCCGACCTTTGCGAACGACATCAAGAGCGTGCTGTGATGGCGTGGTGCAAAGTATGCTGTGAACTCAGCCCGGCTGCACTGGACTCGGCGTGTCGGCGGTGCAAAAGAGGCAAGTTACCGTGAGTTAAAAGGGGGGCGCCATGAAGTATTTCGCGAGTGTGCTTGCTGCCGGAATGCTCTTCTGCAATTCCGCGTTTGCCACCGAAATCGATCTATCGACCTGGACGTGCCAAAAATTCCAATCCGCCAGCAAGGACGACATCGGCGTGATCCTCGCCTGGCTTGACGGCTACTACAAGGGCGAAAACGATCCGCCGATCATCGACACCGACAAGTTCGTGGCCAACGCCAAGAAGCTCGGCGAATATTGTTCGGCTCACCCCGATGAAGGCCTGATCACGGCGACCGACAAGCTGTTCAAGCCCAAGGACAAGGACTGACCGTTCAAAGGTCCAGCGTCTGTTCGTCGGCAAACTCGGCGCGCTCCTGAATGAACTCGAAGCGGGCCTCGGGCTTGGTGCCCATGAGCCGCTCGACCGACTTCTCGGTGGCCTTCTGATCGTCGGCAACGAGCTTGACCCGAAGCAGCGTGCGCTTCTTCGGGTCCATAGTGGTTTCCTTCAGTTGCGCCGCCATCATCTCGCCCAGCCCCTTGAAGCGGCTGACTTCGACCTTGGCGTTGGCGTGGAATTCCTTTTTCAGGATATCGTCGCGGTGCTTGTCATCGCGGGCATAGAAGATCTTGCCGCTGTGCGACAGCCGATAGAGCGGCGGCACGGCGAGATAGAGGTGGCCGTTGTCGATCAAGTGCGGCATCTGCCGATAGAAAAAGGTGATGAGCAGCGAGGCGATATGGGCGCCGTCGACGTCGGCGTCGGTCATGATGATGACCCGCCCGTAGCGCAAATCTTCGTCGCGATAATGCGCGCCGGTGCCGCAGCCGAGCGCCTGCACCAGATCGGCAAGCTGCTGGTTCTGGGCGAGCTTTTCCTTGCCGGCCGAGGCGACGTTGAGAATTTTGCCGCGCAGCGGCAGGATCGCCTGGCTCGCGCGATCGCGCGCCTGTTTGGCCGAACCGCCGGCGGAATCGCCCTCGACGACAAAAAGCTCGGCACCTTCGGCGGCGCTGTTGGTACAGTCGGCGAGCTTGCCGGGCAGGCGGAGTTTGCGCACCGCGCTTTTCCGCGCGATGTCCTTTTCCTGGCGGCGGCGGATGCGCTCCTCGGCGCGCTCCATCACGAAGTCGAACAGGGCATTGGCGGCGGCCGGATTGCCGGCGAGCCAATGATCGAACGGGTCCTTGATCGCGCCTTCGACGATCCGTTGCGCTTCGGCGGTGGCGAGGCGATCTTTGGTCTGGCCCTGGAATTCCGGCTCGCGGATGAACACGGACAGCATGGCTCCGGCGCCGGTCATAACGTCGTCGGAAGTGATCGCTGCGGCGCGCTTGCTCTGGCCGATGCGCTCGGCGTGGTCCTTTAGTCCTCGCAAGAGCGCCGCGCGCAAACCGGATTCATGGGTGCCGCCGTCCGGCGTCGGAATGGTGTTGCAATAAGAATTGAGAAACCCGTCGGCGTCGGCGGTCCAGGCGACCGCCCACTGCACGCCGCCATGCACGCCGATCTTGCCGGCGCTGCCGGTGAAGATATCCGGATGAACGAGCGTTGCGCTGGACAGGGCTTCCGAAAGGTAATCCTTCAAGCCTTCGGCGAAATGGAAGGTTGCCTGTTCCGGCACGCCTTCGACGCCGCGCAAAAGCTCCTTGGCGCACGCCCAGCGAATTTCGACGCCGCCGAACAGGTAAGCCTTCGAGCGTGTCATCTTGAACACGCGTTCGGGTTTGAACTGCGCTTTTTGGCCGAAGATGTCCGGATCCGGCCGGAAGCGGACTTTGGTACCGCGGCGGTTTGGCACCTTGCCCGCGTCCTGCAGTTTAGACTTAGGCTTGCCGCGCTCGAAAATCATCCGATAGAGTTTTTGTCCGCGCGCGATCTCGACCTCCATGCGCTCGGATAGCGCGTTGGCCACCGAGACGCCGACGCCGTGCAGGCCGCCCGAAGTCTCATAGACCTTGGAATCGAATTTGCCGCCGGCGTGCAGCGTGCACATGATCACTTCCAGCGCGGATTTTTTCGGGAATTTCGGGTGCGGATCGACCGGGATGCCGCGGCCGTTGTCGGTGACGGTGACAAAGCCGTCGGCCTCCATCTCGACCTCGATCCAGTCGGCATGGCCGGCCAGCGCCTCATCCATGGCGTTGTCGATGACTTCGGCGAACAGGTGATGCAGCGCCTTCTCGTCGGTGCCGCCGATATACATGCCCGGTCGCCGGCGCACCGGCTCGAGGCCTTCCAAGACCTCGATGTGCTTGGCCGTGTACCCGGACTCGGCCGAAGAGCCGCGCGCAGCGGGAGGACTACTGCGGCGACCGATGCTGCGGCGCCCGGCAGGCGCATCCGAAAACAGATCAGGTGCGGCCTCGGTTGAATGTTTTTTCGCTGTTTTTCCCAAGATTTACCCCGGAATCCTACCCTCGATTCTCTGCTTCATGTGGCGCTCCACCGACCCGGGTGCAACGAGGTCGGCGAATCAGCCCGACTATGGCTCCGACTATGCCATTTAGGCGGCAAATCCATCACCGCATTTGACGCTCGGCGGGGTGGGTCCTATATCGCCGCCATGCGACGCACTTCCGTCAACGCCATGTCCGCCATGCCTCGCCGCCACGACACGGCACGAATGCGCGCGCCCGCGTGAAAATTCGTGCCGCCGGTTCTGCGGCACCAGTCTCCTGATATTCTCACCGCAGATTCGGCCTGATCAATCAAAGGGCAAAGGTTGAATCGTGCCTACGCAAAGCAGCAAGGCCAAGATCGCCATCCTCGGTGCGTCCGGCTATACGGGCGCCGAATTGCTGCGGCTGCTCATCCGTCATCCTCACGTCGAGATCGTGCTGCTGACCGCCGATCGCCGCGCCGGCAAGCCCATGGCGGAGGTGTTTCCCCAGTTTGCGCCCTACAAATTGCCCACGCTGAGCGCGGTCGAGGCCGCGGATTGGCAAACCTTGCAGCTCGATCTCGCCTTCTGCGCGCTGCCGCACGGCACAACGCAAAAAGTCATTGCGGAATTGCTCGGACGGGCGCCGGCCACGAAGATCGTCGATCTGTCAGCCGATTTCCGCTTGTCCGATCCGGCCGCCTACGCGCGCTGGTACGGTCACGAGCACGTTGCGCCGGACCTGCAGAAAGAAGCAATCTACGGGCTCACTGAAGTGTATCGGCAAAAAATCAAGACGGCGCGGCTTGTCGCCAATCCCGGCTGCTACACCACCTGCGCCGAACTGGCGCTGATCCCGCTCCTGCAAGCCAAAGCGATCGATCCGGACGAGATCGTCGTCGATGCCAAATCGGGCATGACCGGCGCCGGCAGGGCAGTTCGCGAGGACATGTTGTTTGCCGAAGTCTCCGAAGGCTTTCATGCCTACGGCGTGGGTCATCATCGCCATATGTCCGAACTCGATCAGGAATTTTCGCTCGCCGCCGGCCGCGCGGTGACCGTCAGTTTCACGCCGCACCTGGTGCCGATGAACCGCGGCATTCTTTCCACCATTTACGTGCGCGGATTGAAAGACTCGTTGCCGGAAGACCTGCACGCGGTGTTGTCAAAGGCGTACGCGCACGAGCCGTTCGTCCATGTGCTGCCGTTTCGTACGCTGCCGGCTACCCGTCATGTGCGCGGCTCGAATATGACCTTCATCGGACTCGCCGCCGACCGCATCAAGGGCCGCGCCATCGTCGTCGCGGCGATCGACAATTTGACCAAGGGCGCGTCGGGTCAGGCGGTACAGAATATGAATCTGATGCTCGGATTCCCGGAGACGATGGGGCTCGATCAGGTTGCGTTGTTTCCGTAAGGCGTGCGCTGCTTCAACAATACGCAGCTATGGGAATGCGCGATGGCCAGAACACGCCGGTTGCAAGAGCAGAATCCTGCCGCGGCGGCATTTCAAGCGAGATTCATTGAAGGCGTCAGGCTGCATCAGCAGGGCAAACTGGCGGACGCCCGGCGCATCTATGGCGAAGTGCTGCAGCGATCGCCGAACCACTTCGATGCGCTGCATCTGCTCGGCGTGATCGCCGCGCAGATGCAGCAAACGGAATTGGGCGTCGAATTGTTCAAGAAGGCGATCGGGCTCAACGCGAACGTCGCCGACGCTCATAGCAATCTGGGCATCGCGCTTCAGCACCTGAAGCGTCCTGCGGAGGCGCTCGCCAGTTACGACAGGGCGCTCGCACTGCAATCGGACAATGCGGAGGTGCATTATAACCGCGCTATCGCGCTACGGGACCTCGATCGGCTGGGCGAGGCGCTCGCAAGTTACGATGCTGCGATCGCACTGAAGCCGGATCATGGCGATGCGTACAATAACCGCGGCAATGTTCTATGCGAGCTGAAACGCCCCGCGCTAGCGCTGGCGAGTTTTGACAAGGCAATCGCGATCAGGCCGGACAATGCGGATGCTTACAATAATTGCGGCGCCGCGCTGCTCGACCTGTATCGTTTCGAGGAGGCGCTAGCGAGTTTCGACAAGGCGATTGCGCTCAAGCCGGACTATGCGGACGCCTACAACAATCGCGGCAATGCATTGCGGCAATTGCATCGTGCCGCGGACGCGCTCGCGAGCTACGACAGAGCGATCGCGCTCAACCCGGGCGCTGCGACCGCGTACTATAACAACCGCGGCATTGCGTTGATGGAGCTAAAGCACCACGGCGAGGCGCTCGCGAGCTACGATCAGGCAATCGCGCTGAAATCGAACAATGCGCAAGCGCACTATGGCCGCGGCAATGCGCTGCGCGACTTGAATCGTCCCGACGAATCGCTGGCGAGTTACGATGCGGCCATCGCGCTCAAACCCGACGATGCCGACGCGCACAACAACCGCGGCAATGTTCTCCAGGAACTGCAGCGTTCCGAGGAGGCGCTCGCCAGCTATGACAGGGCGATTGCGCTCAAACCCGACTTTGCCGAGGCCCACAACAACCGCGGTAATCCGCTTGTCGATCTCAGGCGTCCCGAGGAAGCGCTGGCAAGCCACGATAAGGCGATCGTGCTGAAACCGGATTACGCCGAAGCGCACTATAATCGCGGCATTGCATTGGCGGAGCTGGGGCGCTGCGAGGAGGCGCTCGCAAGCTACGACAAGGCCATTGCGCTCAAACCGGACTATACCGACGCCTGTTGGAACCGGAGCCTTTGCTTGCTGCTGATGGGGCGCTTCGAGCAAGGGTGGCGCCAGTTCGAATGGCGCAAGCAACTCAAAAAACCGCTCGGAGTTCGCCGCTACCCGCAGCCGCTTTGGCTCGGCGACGAAAACATCGCGGGCAAAACCCTGTTCATCTACTGGGAGCAAGGATTGGGCGACACGATCCAGTTCTGCCGATACGCCAGGTTGGCGGAACTTCGCGGCGCCCACGTGATCCTGTCCGTTCAGGAGCCTTTGCGCGAGCTATTGAAAACGATCGCGCCGGCGATCCGAATCGTCGGCCCGATCGAAGCGCCGGCGGATTTTGATTATCACTGTCCAATGATGAGTCTGCCATTGGCGTTCAAAACGACTATTTCCAGCATCCCGGCGGATGTCCCGTACCTGAAAAGCGATCCGGCAAAATCGCTCTATTGGCGGGAAAAACTCGGCGAAAAGAATAGGCTTAGAGTGGGGCTCGTATGGTCGGGAGGATTTAGACCCTATCAAACGGAATCTTGGACCATCAATAACCGGCGAAATATTCCGTTATCCAAGCTTGCCGTCCTCAAGGATCTGAATATCGAGTTTTATAGCCTGCAAAAAGGCGAGCCGGCTGAGTCGGAACTTGCCGCAGCGATGCGCGACAATTGGGACGGCCCCCCCATCATCGATCCCACCGGCGAGTTGCATAATTTCGCAGACACGGCAGCGCTCGTCGAAAATCTGGATCTGGTCATTTCCGTGGACACTTCGACGGCGCATTTGGCCGGCGCTCTGGGCAAACCCGTGTGGATCCTCAATCGCTTTGACACGTGCTGGCGCTGGCTTTTGGAACGCACTGACAGTCCGTGGTACCCGACCGTCAGACTGTACAGACAGGACAGACCGGGGCAATGGGACGGTGTCATTCGCCGCGTCAAAATCGATTTGACAAGTCTGCAAGGGTGAACCGCGTCAGGGCCGTAATTCGAGAACCTACGGCGCATCAGTGTTCCCCTCCGGGATTGGCCGCTTTTTGCTAATCCCGCACTTGCACATAACTGCCCGGCGCGTTCTCGATGGCTTTGAGCACCCCGCCGCCTGGCTCGCGCGCGGGCACTTCGGCCGGGTCCTGGCGTTTGAGCCAAGCGAGCCAGTCCGGCCACCACGAGCCCGCATGCTCCTTGGCTTTGGCGAGCCAATTGTCGAGATTGGCGCTGCGCGGCCGCGGCCCCGTCCAGTACTGATATTTGTTCTTGCCGGGCGGGTTCACCACGCCGGCGATATGGCCTGAGCCGGCGAGCACGAACCGCACCGGGCCGCCAAAAAACTTGCTGCCGAGCAGCACCGATTTCGCCGGCGCGATGTGATCCTCGCGCGTCGCCAGATTGTACACCGGCATGTTTACCGACTTGAGATCGATCCGCGTGTTGCTGATCGTCAGCTTGCCTTGGGAGAGCTTGTTGTCGAGATAGCACGAGCGCACGTAGAACGAATGGTTGGCGGCCGGCATGCGCGTGGCGTCGGAATTCCAGTACAACAGGTCGAACGGAAATGGCGCCTTGCCTTTGAGGTAATTGTTGATGACGTAGGGCCATATGAGATCGTTGGAGCGCAGGAAGTTGAAGACGGTCGCCATGGTGCGGCCTTCGAGGTAACCCCGTTCGGCCATGCGTTGCTCGAGCGCCTCGACCTGTTTCTCGTCGACGAAGACCTTCAGATCGCCCGCATAGGTGAAATCGACCTGGGCGGCAAACAATGTCGCCGACATGATGCGTTCGTCCCGCCGAGCCGCCATGATCGCCAACGCCACCGCCAGCATGGTGCCGCCGACGCAATAGCCGACGGAGTGCACCCGGTCTTCTCCTGTGGCCTCCTTGATGGCGTCGAGCGCAGCGAACGGTCCCTCGCGGATGTAGTCTTCGAAGGTCTTTTGTGCGAGGCGGGCATCCGGGTTGACCCACGAGATGCAGAACACCGTGAGCCCCTGATCGACACACCATTTGATGAACGACTTGTCCGGCGTAAGATCGAGTACATAGTACTTGTTGATCCAGGGCGGCACGATCAAAAGTGGGCGCTTGAGTACCGTTGCGGTCGAGGGCGCATACTGAATGAGCTGCATCAGATCGTTCTGAAAAATCACCTTGCCGGGCGTCGTCGCCAAATTGCGCCCGACCTCGAACATCGACGCGTCGGACTGGCGGATGCGGAGATGGCCGTGCCCGGCTTCGATGTCCTCGGCCAGCATACGCATGCCGCGAACCAGATTCTCGCCGTTGCTGGTGAATGTTTCGCGCAGCAGTTCCGGATTGGTCAGGACGAAGTTGGACGGCGACAACGCATTGGCGATCTGACGCATGTAGAATTCGGCCTTCTGCCTAGTATGCGGATCGAGGCCGGATGCGTCTTTCACCAGTTCGTTGGCCCAGCGCGCGGTGAGCAGATAACCCTGCTTGAGAAAATCGTAGAACTGGTTCGAGGACCATTCGGGATCGGCAAAGCGCTTGTCGTTGGGCGCCGGCGTCGCGACCGGGGCGGCGGCTTCGCCGGCGAGGCGTTTGGCCGCCGCGGCCCACAGATCAAGGTAGGCCTTGCCGAGTCGGCCTTGCAGTTCGACGGCACGCTGCGGATCGGCGAGCCAATAGTCGCCGACCTGACTGAGCGTCTTGACCACTTCGGTCACTTCGTCGGCGAATTCGCGGTCGTCGAGCCCCTGTTCGCGCGGTTTCAGATAAGCCGCAAGTGCGCGCCCGCCTTGCTCGATGAGGCGCGCCAGATTGCGCGAAAATTCCTCTATATCGACGCCGCCAATCTTCGCCGGTTGTTGCGATGGAGTCTCCACGAGCGTTCCTCGACGGCCGAGCAGCTAGGCACAATGCACGGTACTTTGCGCAGAAATGGCTTTTCCAAGTCATACCTGCAAGTCAAACCTGTAAGTCATTGTGCGAGACATCAGCCGTCTGGGCCTCGCCCAGGCAGGAGGTATGCCGTTATCTGATTTCGCGGCTGCTGCAGCGCTTCCGCAGGGCCCAGCCGAGGGCGTCCTTGTTTCGACATATTAACGGGTTATTCGAAACTTTGTGTGCGTCTGATAAGCATTGGATCGATAAGAGCTTTTAGCACACCAGATTGGGCAAGAGGCCGGCCCCTTTGCGGGCGGCGCCGAGGGGAAGCCTGACGCGGTTCGTTGGGGGACAAGCCTGGATGAAATTCGGCGTTAGCCTAACGCGGCGAGTACTCGCGGCCTTTGCGGTTGCCGCAGCGTGCACGTTTGTCTGCGGCTGCACGTCTACCCCGTTTCCGGCGGTGCTCAGCGATCCGCCGCCGCCCACCGAAACCACCCTCAATACCGATCAAGTCAAGCAAGCCGTCGACCAGCTTGTTACCGATCGAAACCATGTCTGCGCAGAGGCGATCGCCGACGGAGCGACGAACGTTACGTCGGCGGACTGCGGAACGGGAACTGCAGGCGGAGCGATACCGAATACTGGTGCGGCCGCCAAGCCGTGATAAAAGGTTCACCCATCGAGATCTTCGCAACGACCCGTCGGAACGATCATGGAAGAATTTTATCGCATTCGCCGGCTGCCGCCCTACGTTTTTGAGGTTGTCAACCGCGCCAAGGCGGCCGCTCGCAATGCGGGCGCCGACATTATCGATCTCGGCATGGGCAATCCCGATCTGCCGGCACCGGCGCATGTCGTCGACAAACTCAAGGATACCGTCGGCAAGGCGCGTACCGACCGCTATTCCGCCTCGAAGGGCATTCCCGGATTGCGCCGCGCCCAGGCCGCCTATTATGCGCGGCGTTTCGGCGTCAAACTCAATCCCGAGACGCAGATCGTGACGACGCTTGGCTCGAAAGAAGGCTTCGCCAACGTCGCGCAGGCCATCACGGCGCCCGGCGACGTGATCATCGTCCCTAATCCGACCTATCCGATCCACGCCTTCGGTTTCCTCATGGCCGGCGGCACCATCCGCGCCGTCCCGGTCGAGGCGAATGCCGCGTTCTTCGCCGCCCTCGAGCGCGCTGTCTTGCACTCGATCCCTAAGCCGATCGCGGTCGTGGTCTGCTATCCGTCCAATCCGACCGCCTGCATCGCCGACCTCGATTTCTATCGGGATCTCATTGCGTTCGCGAAAAAGCACGGACTGTTGGTGCTGTCCGACCTCGCTTACGCGGAAGTGTACTTCGACTCCAACCCGCCGCCCTCGATGCTGCAGGTTCCCGGCGCCATGGACGTCGCCGTCGAATTCACCTCGATGTCGAAAACCTATTCGATGCCGGGCTGGCGCATCGGCTTCGCGGTCGGCAATGAGCGCGTCATTGCCGCGCTGGCGAGGGTGAAGTCCTATCTCGATTACGGGGCGTTCACGCCGGTTCAAGTGGCGGCGACGGCGGCGCTCAACGGCCCTGATGATTGCATCCATGAAATGCGCGCGACCTACCGGCGCCGCCGCGACGCGCTCGTCGAATCCTTCGGCCGCGCCGGCTGGCAGGTGCCGCCGCCGGCGGCTTCGATGTTCGCCTGGGCACCGATTCCGGAACCATTTCTGCCGCTCGGCAGCGTCGAATTCTCCACGCTCCTGGTCGAGAAGGCGAGCGTCGCGGTGTCGCCCGGCGCCGGCTTCGGCGAGTACGGCGAAGGTCATGTGCGCATCGCGCTTGTCGAGAACGAGCAACGCATCCGCCAGGCGGCCCGCAATATCCGGCGCTTTCTCGAGACCGGTCCGGAGCTGCTACACAACGTCGTGCCGATGGCAAAGCGCGGCTAGGCGCGCGTTTTCGGTCGACCGGCTGGGACCACACGGAGAACCGGTGATGTTCGAAGTCACCAACCAGCCGCCGCCGCTCGATCCGTATAATCTTCTCACCAGCGATAATGCGCTGCGCGAAGCAATCGGTCGCGAAGGGGCCTCTTGGGCGTTGCCGCAACTCACCGAGCTTGGCGCCACGCTTGGCGCCGCCGAGACGGTGGCGCTCGGCTTTGCCGCCAATGAGAACCCGCCGCAATTGCGCGCTTACGACCGTTTCGGCCACCGCCTCGATGAGGTCGATTTCCATCCGGCATGGCATGTGCTGATGCGTATCGCCGTCGGTGCCGGCCTGCACAGCAGCCCATGGGCGTCGCCGCAGCCGGGCGCGCATGTGGCGCGCGCCGCCGGCACTTACATGCTGACCCAGATCGAGAGCGGCGCTTATTGCCCGGTCGCGATGACCTACGGCTGCGTGCCGACCCTGCGGCACAATGCGGACTTGGCGCGCGCGTGGCTGCCGCGCGTGTTTGCCACGCGATACGATCCGCGTTTCGTGCCGGCGGCGCAGAAGACCGCAAACCTGCTCGGCATGGGGATGACCGAGAACCAGGGCGGTTCGGATTTGCGCACCAACGTCACTCGCGCCGTGGCGTTGCCGGGCGACGGCGAGCGTCGTGCTTTCCGGCTCTCCGGCCATAAGTGGTTCATGTCGGCGCCGATGTGCGATGCCTTTCTGGTGCTGGCGCAGACCGAGCGCGGCCTCACCTGCTTTCTGCTGCCGCGCTTTTCGCCGGACGGCGAGCGCAACGCCATCCGCATCAACCGGCTCAAAAACAAGCTCGGCAACCGCGCCAATGCGTCGAGCGAGGTGGAATTCTTCGACGCCTATGCCGAACGCGTCGGCGAAGAAGGGCGTGGCATCCCGACCATCATCGAAATGGGCACCTATACGCGCCTCGACTGTGCGATAGGCTCCTCGGGCCTGATGCGCCAGGCGGTGGCGCAGGCGATCCACCACGCCCGCTATCGCGTCGCGTTCCAGAAAAAACTCGTCGATCAGCCGCTGATGACCAACGTACTTGCCGATCTGGCGCTTGAAGCCGAGGCGGCGATGGCGCTCACGTTCCGACTCGCCCGCGCCTACGATGAGTCCGATGCGGCCGCGCTTGCGTTCCGCCGCGTGGTGACGCCGGCGGCGAAGTTCTGGATCTGCAAGCGGGCGCCGGCATTGGTGCAGGAGGCGATGGAGGTGCTCGGCGGCAACGGCTACATCGAGGAATGCGTGATGCCACGGCTCTTCCGCGAGACGCCGGTCAACTCGATTTGGGAAGGCTCCGGCAACGTCATGTGCCTCGACGTGCTGCGTGCGATCGGCCGTGAGGCGGGGGCGGGCGAGACGGTGCTGGAAGAAATCCGCGAGGCGGCCACAGCCGATCGACGGCTTGCCGGCTTTGCACAAAAGCTCGCCGCGCGCTTGGCGAAACCGAACTTGGCTGACGAGGCGCAAGCGCGGACCGTGGCGCGCGATCTGGTTCTGGCGCTGCAAGGCGCGCTGATGGTGCGCCACGCCCCGCCGGCGTTGGCGGATGCATTCTGCGCCGCGCGCCTCGGCGAAGATTGCGGCGGCGCTTTTGGTCTGCTGCGGCCGGGCATCGATACGCACGCCATCGTCGCGCGGGCGGCGCCGGCTTTATCCTGAACTGTCTGGACCGCCGGCCATCCAGCGCAAGAAAGCCGTAGAAGCCTCGCCGAAGATCGTTTAGACGACTGCCTGCCACTTGCGGATTCGCGTGTATCGCGCCGACCTTGACGATCAACAGGGGATGCATGACTGCGCCGCTGAAAGTCGGCCTTGCCGGGCTGGGGACCGTCGGCACGGCTGTCGTCCATCTGTTGGAGCGCAGCCGCGACAAGCTCGTCGCGCGCTGCGGCCGCCCGATTGAGATTGTCGCTATCTGCGCTCGCTCGCGCAGTAAGAAGCGCGATATCGATCTGAGAAAATACCGCTGGGTCGCCGATCCGATGGAGCTTGCGCGCGACCGCGAAATCGACGTGTTCGCTGAGCTTATGGGCGGCGCCGGCGATCCGGCGAAGCGCGCCGTGACGACCGCGCTGGCCTCCGGCAAGTCGGTGGTGACCGCCAACAAGGCGCTGCTCGCCCGTCACGGCAAAAAGCTCGCAGCGCTCGCCGAGCGCCACGGCGGCGCGCTCAATTTCGAGGCCTCGGTCGGCGGCGGCATCCCGATCATCAAGACATTGCGCGAGGGTTTGAACGGCGATGCGTTCACCCGCATCTACGGCATCCTCAACGGCACCTGCAATTACATCCTCTCGCGCATGGAACAGGACCGGCTCGCCTTCGCCGATTGTCTGCGCGAAGCGCAGCGGCTCGGCTACGCCGAGGCCGATCCATCGTTCGACGTTGAAGGCCGCGATACCGCGCAGAAGCTCTCTATCCTGGCAAGCCTCGCGTTCGGCACCAGGCTCGATCCCGCCGCCATCTATGTCGAAGGCATCTCGTCCATCACGCTCGCTGATCTCGATGCCGCGGACGAACTCGGTTACCGCGTCAAGCTCCTGGGCGTTGCGGTGAAAACCGAAGCCGGCATCGAGCAGCGCGTGCATCCGACCATGGTGCCGAAAGACTCCGCCATCGCCCAGGTGATGGGAGTGACCAACGCCGTCACCGTCGATGCGATCGGGCTTTCGCCGATCACGTTGGTTGGCCCCGGCGCCGGCGGCATGGCGACTGCCTCGGCGGTGGTCTCCGATCTTGCCGACATCGCCCGCGGCGTGCGCGTGCTGCCGTTCGGCCGTCCGGCAGCGCGCATGACCGCCACCCGCAAAGCGCCGATGCAGCATCACGAAGGCGGCTATTACATCCGTCTTCTGGCACGCGACCGTCCCGGCTCTGCCGCCACCATCGCCCGCAGGCTGGCGCAGCAGGGCATTTCGATGGAATCGATAGTGCAGCGCCATACCAGCGGTGCCGAGCGCGCTTCGCCATCCGGCCGCTCTGGCCGGCCGGTTCCGGTGATTCTGATCACCTATGCGACCAGCGAGGACGCGGTGCACAGGGCGCTTTCCGCGGTGCGCCGCGACCGTGTAATCTCCGGCCGGCCGCAAGTGATCCGCATCGAGAAAAACTAGTGGTCCGATTCTAACATTCGCATCCGGCTTCGGCAGGCTCTCATGCGAACGTT
>JASHRW010000097.1 GCA_030037065.1 Xanthobacteraceae bacterium | reverse complement strand
GTCTCGCCGGGCTTGTAGGTGAAGTCGACGGTGGTGCCGTCCATCAGATGCTGGCGGCCGCGCCCACCCGACACCGAGGTCCAGAAATAGTCGAGCACGTGGCGGTGAAAGCCGATGCGCTCGCCAGGCGCGAGCCTGATGATCCATACCCGCACGCGGTCATCTTCGGACAACAGCGTCGAGCCGACGCAGCCATTGTGGTTCTGCTTCTCGCGTTCGAATTCGGCGGCGATGGCGGGCGGCCACGCCGATTTATCGGCACGGTCGGTGGTCTTATCGAGCATGGTCAAAGCCATAGCGTTCCTCCAGGGATTCTGGGCACAATATAGAAAGCCTTCGCGCTTTTTGAAATAGCTTGACGAAGCAGCCGGATTCCTTGGCATGACAAAACAGCGCCGCGCGCTGGTGGTCGGTGGCTCGATGAGCGGGCTGCTGGCTGCGCTCATGCTGCTGCGGCGCGGCTGGACGGTGGACGTTTTCGAGCGTGTGGAGAGTGAGCTTTCCGGCCGAGGCGCCGGCATCGTGGCGCAAGCCGAGTTGATTGCGCGGCTTGATGCACTCGGCCTCGATACAAGCGACCTTGGCGTGCTCGCCAAGACGCGCAAACTCCTCGATATCGACGGACATGTAGCACTGACGCTCGAATGCCCACAGGTGCTGACCGCCTGGGAACGCGTTTACCGCATGCTGCGTGATGCCTTTCCGGTGGAGCATTATCACCGCGGCCGCGGACTGAAAGATTTCGTACAGATTAAAACTGGCGTCATCGCCCACTTCAGTGACGGAGGCAGCGCCGAGGGCGACGTGCTGGTCGGCGCCGACGGCTTGCGCTCAACCGTCCGCGGCCAGTGCCTGCCCGAGATTGTGCCGCTCTATGCCGGCTATTGTGCGTGGCGCGCGCTGTTGCCCGAGCGCGCGATTCCTCCCGACATCCATCGCGAGCTGTTCGAGTCGATGACTTTCTGCCTGCCGCCCGGCGAGCAATGCCTGTTCTACCCGGTAGCCGGACCGAACGACGATCTGCGCCCCGGCCATCGCCGTTGCAACGTCGTCTGGTATCGGCCAGCCGACGAGGCCCGCGAGTTGCCGTGGCTCCTCACCGACGACAGGGGCGTCTTCCATTCGATCTCGATCCCGCCGCCGCTCATCCGCCGCGAAGCCACTGCCGCCATGCGTGCGGCGGCGGAGCGATTATTGCCGCCGCAATTTCGCGCCATCATCCAGCTCATTGACGAGCCGATCCTGCAGCCGATCTACGATCTGCAAAGCCCACGTCTTGCATTCGGCCGCGTTGCTATCGTTGGCGATGCCGCCTTTGTGGCGCGACCGCATGTCGCGGCCGGCGTTTCCAAGGCCGCTGACGATGCCGCCGTCCTGGCCACCGCGCTCGACCGCGACGACGTTGAAAGCGCGCTCCTTCATTTCGAGGCCGAACGCCTGCCCGAAGGCAACAAAATCATCGAGCGCGCACGCCATCTCGGCGCCTATCTGCAGGCGACGCAAAGCGCCGAAGAGCGCGCCCGCTCGGCGCGTCACTCGATTCCGCGAGCCGTGCTCACCGAAACCGCCGTGCTCGATTTCCTCTATGCTTGAAATCGCTCGCCGTAATTGCTCAAAGCACAATTCCATCGCGATCTGACGGTTGCACAGACAAACCAATCATGGCGGAAAAGCCCCACAAACACCGACATCTGCGCGCTGCCGCCGCTACGGTGGCGGGGATCGTCGCGCTTGTCGCGTTGCTGTTTTTTCCACCCGTGGATCGTGGCCTGGGTGGGTTGTTTGCGATGTCTGCCGATGGGGCGACGATTGCTAATTACCCGCACTGGCTGCGCCAACAGTCCGCCAGACATCACTGGGGCTATGCCGAATATCCAGATATCCCCAGCTGTCTTGAAAACGCTATCATATCGGTCGAGGACAAGCGTTTCTTTTTTCACGGCGGCGTCGACCCATTCGCCGCCGCGAGAGCGATCGTCGAGGATGCGCAGAACGACCATGTCGATCACGGCGGCAGCACGATAACTCTGCAGCTGGCGCGCATGATCCTTCACGTTCCGCGCCAGCAGCCGTCGCCGTTGGCCGAACTCGCCAGCCAGTTGCGCGTCATGCGTGGCGCGCTCATCGTCGAGCATGATTTCAGCAAGCAACAGATTTTGGAACTGTATCTCAACGGTGTCTATCTCGGCCGGCACGCCATCGGCGTCACGGCAGCGGCGCGGGCTTATTTCCACACGCCGCTCCAGCAATTGGACCAGGCGCAATGCATCTACATGGCCGGCCTGCCGAACGATCCGACGCGCTTCGGCGCCGATCCATCCGGCATTCGCGCGATGGCACGTTACCATCACGTCATCGCGACCATGCAGCGCAACGGCTATCTGACGGGAGAGCAAGCCGTCGCGCTCGCCGACCAACACTTGTTTCCCGAGCTCTCCGAGAACTGACGGCGCTTTGCCGCGATCCCAGCCTTCGGCGCAGCAGCATGAGCGTATTCGGCCAGAAAGCACGTTGACCGCATCACCGCCAGCGACCGCATCCTGATAGCCAGATTACTTAGAACCGGAATGTTGCATAGATAATTTTGCGATTAACGACTTCTTCAACCAATGGTGGCAGGCTCACGTGTGACTCGCGCCCATTAACTATTGCCAAGAAACTGCGGCGCGCACCCAAGCCATTGAGATCCCGAACTGAGCAAGTGGGGGCGACCCGCGAGCCTTGGGATATTCTCATGTTGGAGCGACGCGTCCGCCCCCGGGCGCTGACGTTGAAGACCGGAAAAATAGTCTGCAGGAACGAAGGCGCGGATATCGACTGCGCGATTCTGGACCTGTCCGACGGCGGCGCTCGCATCCTCGTCAGCGATCCGGCGGAGGTTCCGCAAAAATTCCTGCTCAAGATCGATCGCGCGCAGACGGTCTATGTCTGCGAGCGGGTTTGGACGGACGGCAATCGGATCGGTCTGTCGTGCCATTCAGCGGCGAGCAATGCGCAGAGCGAACCATGAATCGGTTTGAGGATCTGCCGGCGAATGTCAGAGCGCTGCTACTCGCAAGGCTCGCTATCGAACTGAAGATAAAACGATGCGTAAGTCTCTATGACCTGGCGAAAAGGCAAAACACCGACATGGTGACCGCGTGGCGCTACGTGTGCCGGCTATCGAAGCAGCCGGTGTGCACAATTCCACAGGCCGCCGTACCGTCGCATTGAGACTCACACCAGTTTCGCGTCCAGCGTGATCTCGGCTTTGAGCACCTTCGAGACCGGGCAATTCTTCTCGGCGGCGCCGGTCAGTTCAGCGAATTTGGCCGCGTCCAAATTCGGCACCTTTGCCCGCAAGGTGAGCGCCGAGCGGCTGATGCGAAACCCTTGCCCCTCCGGCTCCAACGTGACCGCGGCTTCTGTCGAAAGCTCGTCCGGCGTGAAGCCGGCGGCCTGCAGCCCGAAGGCGAGTGCCATGGTGAAACAGCCGGCATGCGCCGCTGCGATCAACTCTTCGGGGTTGGTGCCCTTCTCGTTTTCGAAGCGAGTGCGGAACGAATAAGGCGTGTCGGCGAGCACGCCGGAATCGCTCGATAGAGCGCCGTTGCCGGCGCGGCCGGTGCCACGCCACACCGCTTTGGCTTTGCGGATCATTTTGCTCTCCTTTGTCAGGCCTAGACGTGCTGGCCGCCGTTAATGTGAATCTCGGCGCCGTTGACGTAGGACGACGTATCCGTGCACAGCACGTAGATGATCTTCGCCACCTCGTCGGGCGTGCCGAGCCGATGCATCGGGATGTGCTCGACGATCTTGTCCGTGCCGGGCGAAAGCATGGCGGTGTCGATCTCGCCCGGCGCGATGGCGTTGACGCGGATGCCGAGCGGGCCGAAGTCCGCCGCCATCTCGCGGGTAAGCGCGGCAAGCGCCGCTTTCGAAGTGGCGTAAGCCGCGCCGGCGAACGGATGCACGCGCGAGCCGGCGATCGAGGTGACATTGACCACCGAGCCCCTCGCCACCTTCAGCTCATCGAGCAGGCCGCGGGCCAGCATGATCGGGGCAAAAAAATTCACCTGAAAGATGTGGTGCCAATCGTCGCGCGACGTCGCGATCGAATCGAGCCGCGTGCCTCCCGCCGCCTTGGGCGAGATCGCGGCGTTGTTGACCAGCGCGTGCAGTTCGCCGCGCAGGCGGCTTTTGGTTTCGACGATTGCCTGCTCGGTATTCTCCGGGTCGGACAGATCGACCTGAATGTGGTCCTCCGGCCCCGCCTCCCACGGACAGTTTTCCGGGAACGGATGCCGCGAGCAGGTGATGACGCGCCAGCCGGCGGCGGAAAAACGCTTCACCGTGGCGTGGCCGATGCCGCGGCTGGCTCCGGTGAGAAGCAGCGTGCGGCGCGGCTGGTTGGTTGCTGGCATTTGTTCGTTCCGATCCCCCTAAGGATAAAGCCGCGTCTTGGTCCACGACGTCGCCGGATCTGAGCGCCGAAAGGTGATGCGGTCGTGCAAGCGGTAAAGCCGCTCTTGCCAGAACTCGATTTCGGTAGGCGCAACCCGGTAGCCGGACCAAAAAGGCGGCCGCGGCACGGCACCGATGGTGAACTTCGCGGTAAAGCGCGCGACCGCCTTCTCGAACGCCATGCGGCTCTCCAGCACGGTCGACTGCTTCGACGCCCAGGCACCGATTTGCGCCATGCGCGAGCGGCTGGCGAAATAAGCATCGGCCTCCTCCGCCGACACCGCTTCAACCGATCCGCGCATGCGCACTTGGCGCTGCAGCGCTTTCCAGTAAAACGTCAGCGCCGCCTTCGGCGCGCCGTCGAGTTCGTGCGCCTTGACGCTGCCGAGATTGGTGTAGAACACGAAACCGCGCTCGTCGAAGCCTTTCAACAGCACCATCCGCACATTGGGCAGGCCGTCCGCATCGACCGTGGCGAGCGCCATGGCGTCGGGATTGACCGGCTCGGCGCGCTTTGCCTCTGCGAACCACGCCGCGAACAGCCGAAACGGCTCTCCGGCCTCGGTGAAGTCACCGCCCGTTAACCAACTCGGGTGCTCTATGGGGGCGGCTTCGGTCATTGCTACGGAGTCTTGAGGTTGCGCATGTGGCCCGATCGGCGGGCGCCTAGCCGATCCTTATATAATGAAACCGGGAGGCTGCGCCTATGCTGGCCGCCGCGCCGGCTTGCAGCCACTACAGCGCTACTCGGCGCATTCGCCTGCGCCGGCTGCTCGTACCAGCTCGATTCGATGTTCTCCAAACCTGACGCGGATGCCGAGGTGACCGGCTCAATCAATCGGCCGGCGGGGCAGCAAGCCGCGCAGCCATCCGCCCGGGTGTCCGAAGCCGATTTAGCCTATGCGCGCGCCGCGGCGACCGATGCGCTCTCACGTAGCGGCAAGGTCAACAGCGTGCCGTGGCAGAATCCGCAGACCGGCGCCGGCGGCAATATTACCCCGCTCGCCTCGTCCTATAGCGAAGCTGGCCTGCCCTGCCGCGATTTTCTTGCGAGCTACGTGAGTTCCGGCTCGCAAGCCTGGCTGCAGGGATCGGCCTGCCGCAGCGCCCGTGGCGATTGGGAGGTCAAGAGCCTCAAACCGTTGAAGTCCGGCTGACGCTCGATCGCCGGCGAACGGAAATGCGCCAAAAGACGCGTAGTGGCACCAGTGCATTGCGACTCGGCGGCATTGCGCCCACATTTGCGTCAGGCGTGCCAAGTAGCGTGGCGCAAGTAGCGTGGCAAACGGGCGGGCTGGGGCCGGCTCAAAATCTTGGAATCGGAGTTCGCGGGGATGCGCGATCCCTATGACGTCCTGGGAGTCAATCGGAAGGCGAGTGCGGCGGAGATCAAAAGCGCCTACCGGCGCCTGGCGAAGAAGCTGCACCCAGACGCCAACAAGAATGACCCCAAGGCGGCGACGCGCTTTGCCGAGTTGAACGCCGCGCACGAAATCGTCGGCGACGAGGACAAGCGCAAGGCGTTCGACCGTGGCGAGATCGACGCCGAAGGCAAGCCCAAATTCCACGGATTTGAAGGGTTCGGCGCTGGCGCGCAGCCCGGCGCCGGCAGCTTTGGCGGGGACACGCAGTTCGAAGGCTTCCATTTCGGCCCCGAGGGCTTTACCCGCACCACCCGGCGCGGGCGCGGCGGCGGGGGTGGATTGGGCGGCTTCGAGGACATTTTGCGCGAGGCCTTTGGCGGTGCTGCCGGCGGGCGCGGCGGCCGCAGCGCACACTTCGAAGCGGAGAATTATGGCACCGGCGCCGACGTACATGCCGAAATGACGGTGACGCTGCCGGAAGCGGCGAAAGGCGCCACAAGGCGCCTGCAGTTGCCGACCGGCAAGGAGATCGACGTCAAAATTCCACCCGGCATTACCAGCGGTCAGCATGTGCGGGTGCGCGGCCAAGGCATGCCCGGCCAAGCCGGCTCGGGCGACGTGCTGATCACCATCTCGGTCGCGCCGCACCATCTGTTCACGCTCGACGGCGCCGACTTGAAGCTCGATCTGCCGATCACGCTCTATGAAGCGGCTTTGGGCGGCAAGGTGCGCGTGCCCACCCTCGACGGACATGTCGAGCTGACTATCCCGGCATGGACCAACGGCGGACGTACGTTCCGGCTGCGCGGCAAGGGCTTTCCGGCAAAAGGCCGCCACGGTGACCTGTTCGCCACCATCCGCATTGTACTGCCGGACAAGAGCGACGCCGACCTAGACGCACTGATGAAAAGGTGGCGCGGCGAAAAACCCTACGATCCACGCAAGGATATGTAGGCTCCCGTCGCCATCCCGGCGACAGAGTTCAGTACGGGCGGCAGGTTCCCTTGACCGTGGTGCGCAGCAGAAGCCGGCGCTGATCCGAAGGAAAATCGGTGCGCGCGTGGCTCGAACAGCGATTGTCCCAGACGATCAGATCGCCCTTGCGCCAGATGTGGGTGTAGACGAATTCCGGCCTTTCCGAGTGATCGAACAAGAAATTCAACAGCGCATCGCTTTCCGCCGCCGCCATGCCTTCGATGCGTACCGACATCAGCCGGTTGACATAGAGCGCCTTGCAGCCCGTCTCCTCGTGCGTGCGCACCACCGGATGCACCGCCTGGCTGCTGGCATCGACGGCCTGCTTGTCATTGCGCTTGACCGAGTTGTAGACATAGAAATTCACTGCGCGCAGACCTGCGAGCTTTTTCTTCATCGTTGCATCGAGCATGTCGTAGGCGGCCGTGCCGCTGGCAAACAGCGTATCGCCGCCGTAGGTCGGAATCTCTACCGAATAGAGCAGCGTCGCCTTGTGCGGCTCGTCGCGGTGGATGGTGTCATGATGAAACATCATCTCGCCGTCGGGCAGTGCGCCGATGGTCTCGCCGTTCTCGCGGATGTTTGAGATCAACATGATATTGGGGAGTATTTTGGAAAATCCGCTGGGCAGCGTGTGCTTGGGCCGGCCGAGCGGAGCGAATTCGCCGAAAATGCCGGTGACGCGGATCAAATCCTCCTGCGTCAGGTCCTGATCGCGGAACAGCAGCACCGCGTGATCAAGCCAGGCGCGATAGATCGCCGCTGCATCCTGCGGCGACACTGGCCGGCCCAAGTTGATGCCCAAAACTTCGCAGCCGATGTGTTTGGTCAGCGGCTCAAAGCGCAGCCCTGCTTGCGCGTCGCGTTCCGCAGCGGCGATCATCGATGCCGTGCTCATTGTGCGCCTCTAGCATCTTGGTGGCACATGATCCTTCGAAAAACCGGTTTCCATTTTTCCGGATCGCAACAAGCGTACAACGATCATGCCCGATAACCAATCCCCTCCACAAACCGAGAAGGGCGCCCTCACCCGCCCTGCGGCGACGGGCGCGCGTCAATCTGGTCGTAGGCGGCCTGGGCGATGGCGCGCAGTTTTTCCTGCTCGGCCGGCCCCGTAAGCACGTAGAACAGATCGCCGTCAACCCAGTAATACGCGGAGCTATTTTTGCCGGCAATGTAACGCAGCGCCGTCGCCTGATCCTTGGTCTGTCCGCAATAGAGCGTGAAACGCTCGCCCGAAGCCGTCTCGTACATGAAGAACGCCGTCGGTCCGGTTGGACCGGGCAGGAGTCGGCCGCCGACAAGTTTCAGTCCTATTTTCTCCAGTTCGGGGATGCGCACCGGCGTACCGACGCGCTTTGACAGCCACTGTGTCAGATGCGGCCGCTCGTCACCCGGCACCTCGACCGGATGGCGGACTTCGACAACGTAGAGCCGGTAGGCGTCGAGCGCGTCGGTGGTATAGCGCCTCAAGTCCGATGGGCCCGCGACCGCAGTGCCGCGCGCAAACCAGCCGGCGGCACCGCCGGCGATGAAGGCGACGAGCGCGGCCGCAGAGGCAACGGCAATCCATCCGTTACGGCGGCGCCACGCGAGTTGGGCGATACTGAGCCGGTCCGGCGTCGGCTCGTCGGCGACACCGCCGTAGCGCGCCTGGATCAGTTCGGCCTGACTGCGCCAGGCGGCGACAGCCGCCGCGTCGTCGGAATGCGTCGTCAGCCAAGCCTCGACCGCGCTGCGCCGCCCGGGCGGCAGTTCGCCGTCAACGTAGGCGTGAAGCTCGTCTTCAGTCACAATGGAGTCTCGATCAGTCATCGTCATCTCTCTTCGTCATTTCACGCGGCGAAGCATCGGACGCTCGCCGTCCAAATAGGCTTTGATCTGCATGCGTGCGCGCGCGAGCCGCGACATCACCGTGCCGATCGGCACGCACTGCACCTCGGCGACCTCGCGATAAGTGAGGCCTTCAAGCACCACCAGAAGCAGCGCGGTACGCGGCTCCTCGGCCAGTTCGTCGAGCGCGCGGGCGATATCGCGCCCACCAGACTCCGGTCCCCCGGTTGCAGCGTCGCTGTCCTTGATCGGAGTGAGCACCGGGCGCCGCGACAGCGTGCGCAACCGATTGCGATTGAGGTTGGTCAGGATGGTGTAGAGCCACGCGCGCACGTCGCCGCCGTGAAACAGGTGCTCGGAGCGCAGCGCTCGGACCAGCGTATCCTGCACGATGTCGTCGGCTGTTTCGGCATCGCGCGTGAGCGCCCGCGCATAGCGGCGCAGCGCCGGAATGGCCGCCTCGATCTGAACCCGGAACTCACTCAATCATGTGCTCCATCGATTAAGGCCATTTGTTAGCGTTGCGCACCGTTGTGACCGTGCTTTGAGGCTGTGCGCCCTCGAACAACACCAGCCCAAGCCGACTATTCCGCAAAGGGCGCAGCGGCGTAAGGGCTTAGACGATCGCTTGCTGGGTCCCGCGGGCCTATGCCATAGGAGACAACCGGGGGTCCGAGGTGAACAGCAGGGTCAGCGCAATGCCGGAAGTCTCGGGCCTCATGCGCGGCAAGCGCGGCCTGATCATGGGCGTCGCTAATCAGCGCTCGCTCGCCTGGGGTATCGCCAAGGCCTGCCGCGCGCACGGCGCCGAGCTTGCTTTCACCTATCAGGGCGACGCGCTGAAGAAGCGCGTCGAGCCGCTCGCCGAGGAAGTGAGCGGCATCGTCGTCGGCGATTGCGACGTGGCCATTGCTGCGACGATCGATGCCGCGTTCGGGCGACTGCAGGCGGCCTGGGGCGGCATCGATTTTCTGGTGCACGCCATCGCCTATTCGGACCGCGACCAACTCGACGGCCGCTACGTCGACACCACGGCCGACAACTTCAGCAAGACGTTGCTGATCAGCTGCTATTCGTTCACCGCAATCGCGCAGCGCGCCGAGAAGATGATGCCGAACGGCGGCTCTCTGCTCACGCTCACCTATTACGGAGCGGAGAAGTGGATGCCGCACTATAACGTCATGGGCGTGGCCAAAGCGGCGCTGGAAGCAAGCGTGCGCTATCTTGCTGCTGATCTCGGGAGCAAGAATATCCGCGTCAACGCGCTGTCGTCGGGACCGATCAAGACACTTGCCGCCTCGGCGGTGGGCGACTTCCGCTACATCCTCAAATGGAACGAATACAACACGCCGCTGCGGCGCAACGTGACGATCGAAGACGTGGGAGAGGCCGGCGCCTACCTGCTGTCCGACATGTCGCGCGGCGTGACCGGCGAAGTTCACCACGTCGATGCCGGCTATCATATCGTCGGCATCAAGCATCCCGATGCACCTGATCTCGCCGTTGGGATGACGGAGAACGGAGGACGGACGACAGAGGACAGGTAATTGAGGGCGCGTTTCCGTCGTCTGTCCTCCGTCGCCCGATCAAAAATGCCTGTCCTCTACTACGTCCGTCACGGCGAGACCGATTGGAATGTCGAGCAGCGCCTGCAAGGACATCGCGACACCTCGCTCAATGCGCGTGGCCGTAGCCAAGCCGCGCATTGCGGCGCAGTGTTGCGCGACCTGCTCGCCGTCGACGGCCGCAAGTCCGCGAATTGCGACTATGTTTCGAGCCCCCTCGTGCGGGCGCGCGAAACGATGGAGCTCATGCGCGCGGCGCTCGATCTCGATCCGCGGGCCTATGACATCGATG
>JASHRW010000096.1 GCA_030037065.1 Xanthobacteraceae bacterium | reverse complement strand
CATCCACGGCTGGCGCACCGACCGTAGTGCGGCCGTATCCTTGACAGGCCCTGTGCCGGCCCCTAAATCGCCCGCACTCGCCGGAAGCCGACATTCCCCAACATTTCTTCCCAGGCAGAGTTGGGAATTGTGGGATGGGAAGCGCCGCGGCGGCGGGGCCGTAGCTCAGTTGGGAGAGCGCCGCAATCGCACTGCGGAGGTCAGGGGTTCAAATCCCCTCGGCTCCACCAGCTTTGACCGCCCCTTTTCCGGCCGCGTCCCCGACACGACGGTATTCCCGTATGCCCGACGCGAGGCCGGCTGCATGCGCCAGCCGCCTGGGCCGCAGCGCGAAACTGCCGCACTGCCGTGGCAGGCATCATATTGGTGTCGCAATCGCCGATTTGGTAACCTGCATACCGTCGAGGACCCATTATGCGACCGCTCTCCCTTCGATTGTTCTGGCCGGTCATTTGCCTCGGCCTGATGACGGTCCCGGCCGCGGCAGCGGTGCCGTGCGGCGGCGATTTCGCCACGTGGTTGCAGGGCCTCAAGCAGGAGGCGGCGGCAGACGGCATCTCCCAGCGCACGATCCAATCGGCGCTTGGCGGGGTCGCATATGACCCGACCATCATTGCCCGTGATCACGCCCAGGGCGTTTTCCGCCAGAGCTTTGCCGAATTCTCCGGCCGCATGGTGCCGCCGCGTTTGGCCCGCGGCAGGCGGCTCTTGGCGCAATACCATCCGCTTTTCGCCCGCATCGAGCAGCAATTCGGCGTGCCGGGTGCGGTGATCGTCGCCATCTGGGGACTGGAGACCGATTTCGGCGCCGTCGACGGCAATTTCCCGACCATTCGCGCCTTGGCGACGCTCGCTTACGATTGCCGCCGCGCCGAAAAATTTCGCACCGAATTGATCGACGCGCTCAAGATCGTCGATCGCGGCGACATGGCGGCTTCGCAAATGCGCGGCGCCTGGGCTGGCGAGATCGGACAGACGCAATTCCTGCCCTCCTCGTATCTGAAGTTCGCCGTCGATTATGACGGCCGCGGCCGACGCGATCTCATCCATAGCGTGCCCGACGTGCTCGCTTCGACGGCGAATTATCTGAAAAGCTACGGCTGGCAACGCGGCCAGCCATGGGACGAGGGCAGCGCCAATTTTCAGGTGTTGCAGCAGTGGAATGCGTCGGAGGTCTATACCAAGACGGTCGCCTATTTCGCCGATCTGCTCGCCAAGGGGCAGTGAAATCCAACAAACAAGCTGGGTCAGCTTCCGATCCAGCGCTCCAAAAACACGCTCAGCCACGCCCGCGCGCTGTAATCGTAAACCGCGCGGTCGGCGAAGTGCGTGTGCCGCGGCCGCGCGCCCGGCAAACCCATGCGCTCCTCGCCGCGGGTGGTCCACTTGTGCATCATGGCGTGGGTCACATCGGGATGAAATTGCAGCGCGAAGGCGCGTTCGTAGCGGATCGCCTGCACCTCGAACGTGTCGCCTTCGGCCAAAAGTTCGGCGCCCGGCGGCAGATCGAAACCTTCGCGGTGCCACTGATAAACGCATTCCGGCCAGACATTGACGACGGCAAGCCCGGCCGCGGTCGGCCGGATCGGGTAATAGCCGATTTCGGCGCGACCTTGCGGATGGCGAAAGACGCGGCCGCCGAGATGCTTGGCGCACATCTGCGCGCCGAGGCAGATGCCCAGAAACGGCTTGTGTTCCTTCAGCGGCACGCCAATCCAGTCGATCTCGCGGCGGATGAAATCGTCCTCGTCGTTGGCGCTCATCGGACCGCCGAAGATGATGCCGGCAGCATGATCGAGCATGCTCTCCGGCAAAAGGTCGCCGAAGCGCGGCCGGCGCACGTCGAGCCGATAGCCGAGCCGCTGCAGGGCGTAGCCGACGCGGCCCGGCGTCGAGTGCTCTTGGTGCAGGACGGTCAGGATCGGCAGCAGCATGGGGCGGGCGAATCGAGCACGCTTTTATTGAAACTCCTATCGTGTTCACCCGCGAATTCAAAGCTTCCCGACGTCGCGGTCGGCCCGCGCGTCCCGCATCCGATCGGCCACGATCGGCAGCAAAAGCGCATGCGGAACAAAGCGAACAAAGAACATCGCGATCCTGTTGCCGATGCCGGCGATAACCACACGTTTGCCGGCGACGAAGCCCCGGTAGCCGATCTCGGCGACGCGCCGCGCCGGCAGCGCCAACAGGTTGCGTTCTCCGCTGCCGTCCGCGCGCAGCCCGGCGCGCGCCTGAAAGCCGGTTGCGACCGGACCCGGGCAGAGCGCGGTGACGCGCACGCCGCGCGGCTTCAGCTCGCGATGCAGCGCCTCGCTGAACGAAAGCACGTAGGCCTTGCTGGCGTAATAAGCCGCCATGCCTGGCCCTGGCAGGAAAGCCACGACCGAAGCGACGTTGAGAATGCCACCGCGATGGCCGGCGAGGCTGTCAATAAACGCAAGCGACAGCTCGGTGAGCGCGCGCACGTTGAGATCGATCAAGGCGAGCTGTTCGTCGCGGTCGAGGGAAGCGGCGGCGCCCGCCAAGCCGAAGCCGGCATTGTTGACGACATTGGCCGGCTCGAGCTCGCGCGCGGCAAGCTCGGCGGCGATGCGGGCAACGGCATCGCGACGGCCGAGATCGAGCGGCAACACAATCGGTCGCGCGCCGCCAGCCGCAGCAATCTCGTCGGCAAGCGCGGCAAGCTCGTGCTCGCGCCGCGCGACCAGCACCAGCTCATGGCCGTGGGCGGCGAACACGCGCGCGAGCTCGGCGCCGATGCCGGAGGACGCGCCGGTGATCAGCGTCACCAGCCGCATGGGCCATCTTTCATGACGCGTCCCTCACGGCGCGTCGCTCGCGACGCTTCTCTCATGGTTCGCCGCTGCGACTGCCGGACTTGGCGGCGATGCGTTGGCGCAGCTCGATACGCTCACGCTGCGGCACGCCGAGAAGATCGGCGGCACGCCACAGCAAATTGTCCTCCAGTTCATCGCGGGTGCCATCGGCATAGACGATCTCCCACATCATTTCGATGACCTTGGCACGTCCCTCATCGTCGAGCATGCGGTTGAGCAGGTGGGTGAAATGATAAAGATCGACAGCTTCGTGCTCCGCCGCCGTCGCCTTTTCGATCAGCTCGGCGGTGGCGCCGTCGCTGAGATTAAAGCGTTGCTTGATCACGGACGCGATCTTATCGCGCTCGGCCGGCGTTGCCTCGCCATCGATCACGGCGGAATGCACCAGCAGTGCCGTTGCCGCGAGCCGGTAATCGTTTTCGCCAAACTCACTGGGATGTTTGGCGCCATCGACGAATTCGGTGACAAAGTGTTTGAACGATTCGAACATGAAACCCTTCCCGCGACCAGTCGTCGGCCCGCGGCTCATATCGCCACGTGCGGCGGCCGATTCAAGTCGGATCGATCACGGCTTGCGGGCCTTGCAGGAGGGAGCCAGACCTTTACTGAACGGACTTGCCGTCGAGGTAAGCCCGTTCGAGCAATTGGAGATTGGCACGCACATAGCGGTTGGCCGGATCCTTGGCCTGCGCCTGCATGAGCTTCTGATGGGCGCGCGCGTAATCGCCGCGCAGCATGTAGGAAAAGCCCTGGTCGTTGAGAATGGCCGCCGTCGGCCCGATCAGGCGGATCGCTTGGGCGTAAGCGCGATCGGCGAGATCGAAGCGGTGGAGCCGGTCGTAGGCAGCAGCGAGATCGACCCAGGCCTCGGCATCGCGCGGATGCTTCTCCACTGCGGTGCGGAAGCTCTTTTCGGCGAGGCCGAAATTGTTGTTGCGGAAATAGCGCTTGCCCTGCTGCAGGTCGTCGTTGGGATCGTCGCCCGACAGACCCGGCGATGCCAGCGGTGCTACCGGCTCGCCGCTCGGCCCCGACTCGGCCGGTTGCGTAGCAACTGACACCGAGCCCGTCGTGTCGCCTTTGTCGCCGAGGATGGCAGAGGGTGTGTCCGGCTTGTCGTTGGTCTTCGCCGGCCACAGGCCGCTGAGAATGCCGGGCGGACCGCTCGACGCGTCGCCGGTCTGCGATGGGTCGAGGTCGCCGGATTTGGTCGCCGTTGAGCAGCCGCCGAGCCCCGCCAGGCACGCCGCCACGACAATCAGGACAAGCGTACCGCGGGTACTCATCAAAGCACTCCGGACCACACGCTCCGGCCGGCTCTCCCGTGCCAAACAGGAAAGAACCGTCCCCCCTCCCCGGGGATGGACAGTACCGGCCGGGTAAGGCTAGGCGACGATGGTTAAGAATCTTCATCCGGAGTTCCCGTTCTCGCGGCGCCGCATCCCTTCTCCTCCCCCATTTGCGCCAGCGAATGGGGAGGAAAATTAAAAACCGTCCCGTTCCCGTGCCACACCTCTTTTCACCTCCCCCTGGAGGGGGGAGGTCGATTGCGCGCAGCGCAATCGGGAGGGGGGGTGGCAGCGCTTCAGCAATCGCGGCACTGCTGTCACCCCACCCAGCGCCGCTTCGCGACGCGACCCTCCCCCTCCAGGGGAGGGTGAGCAAATAATTCTCGTTCTCGCGGCGCAGTTTTTTGTTCGCGCTCCGAAATTCTCAGCCACCATGTCAAACAACCCTCGCCGCACTCCCGGTCTTCGTCAGATCAATCCGGTAGTGGATCACCGGATGCATCACGATCGGGCACGGCGAGTCTCCGTTCCCTCCCCCCTTGTGGGGGAGGGGAACAAATAAAAGGAAGCGGGACGCCGGCAGACGCGGGGCAGGCCTAAAAGCCCGCCCTCCGCACCATACCGGTGCGGCACCGCAACATACGGCTGCGGCGTGCGTCCAGCGGGACGCACTCGCCTGCCGGCGTTCCACTGCGGGCTCGCGGCAGCGACCGAACGCCACCGCTCAACTCCAGCACGCGCTTCCTGGGACGGAGCAAGTCAGGAGCGGGCGTTACCCGCTCCCAGCCGTCCTTCAGTGCAGCGGGTTGCCCCGCAGACCGGTCGTAGTGCCGGCCGGGCGTGTTCGCCGGAGCCGCCCGGGAGCAAGGTGACGAGCCCTGCCCGCGGGCACCGCCCTCGCTCCACCGGCCAGTGTCACATGGCCGGCGTCCTTCGGGAGCGAGGTAATCTGCTGGTATCATATATAACGACAATAGTCAACAAAATAAT
>JASHRW010000095.1 GCA_030037065.1 Xanthobacteraceae bacterium | reverse complement strand
GCCGAACCTTGGTTGCCAGGGCGTGGCCTTGCTGCGGTCGATCTTCATCGCCTCGCCGGCGATGAAGCGCGCTTCGAGATAGCGTTCGAGCGGGTGCGAAACATGGCTTGGATCGGTGACGGCGCGGTCGCGCACGCGCAATGCCCGCTTGGTCGCTTCGATCAAGAGATGCACGTGGTCGAAGCTTTCCACCGCGGTGACGGCGAACCGCTCGAACAGCGCCAATATCATCAGCGACACGATGCCCTGAGTTGGCGCATCGGTGTTGTAGATCGTGCCGCAAGATAGCTTAAGCTGCAGCGGCTCGCTCAGCGTGGCGCTGTAATTGGTAAGATCCTCGCGCGTGACCGGGCTGCCCAAGCGCTCAAGATCGATGGCGATCTCGCGCGCGACGTCGCCGCGATAAAAATCGTCGAGGCCGGCATGGGCGAGGTGCGAAAGCGTGTCGGCGAACTTTTCCTGCTTCAGCGTTGCGCCAACCTCCGGCACTTTGCCGTCGAGCAGGAACGTGGCAGCGAAGCCATGCACGCCCTTGAGCTCGTTGAGGTGTTCTTCGGTGAGCCGCTTCTGGCTGCGTGTCACGGCGTAGCCGTTGCGGGCGTGCGCAATAGCGGGGGCCAGCACGACATCGAGCGGCAGCTTCCCGCCGTTGGCCTGCGCGGCTTCGAACGCCAGCATCCAGCCGCCGACCGCGCCCGGTACGGTCAGTGCCGCCAGCGGACCGCGCGGCGGAATCGTCTCGTGTTCGCGATAAAGCTCGCGCTGCGCGTTGCGGCCCGCAGGGCCCGGCGCCATGATGGTGCGCACGCGGCCGTTCGGCTCGCGGATGAGCCAAAATCCGTCGCCGCCGAGATGATTCATGTGCGGATAGACCGCGGCGATCGTTCCCGCCATGGCCAGCATGGCTTCGAGCGCATTGCCGCCCTCGGCAAGAACGGCGCGACCGGCTTCGACGGCGGCCGAATGCGGTGCGCAGACGACGCCGCGGCGATGGCCGGCGCTGTGGAGGTCGACCATATCTATCCTGCCAAGGTGGTGCTGGCGGGATCGGTGAAGCCCCGCTTGCGCAGAAGCGCGTCGGCGTTCGGCAGCCGTCCGCGAAATGACCTGTAGGCCTCGGCCGGATCGCGCGCGCCGCCGGCGGCGTAAACGAAATCGTGCAGCCGTTTCGCCGTCGCCGGATCGAAGATGTCACCGGTTTCTTCGAACGCCTCGAACGCGTCGGCATCGAGCACTTCCGACCACATATAGCTGTAATAGCCGGCGGCATAGCCGCCGCCGGAGAAGATGTGCCCGAAATGTGGCGGTCGGTGGCGCATGACGATCTCGCCCGGCATGCCGATGCGATTGAGCGCTTCGGTCTCGAATGCGGCGGGATCGATCTCGTGCGGCGAAGCCAGCGCGTGGAAATCGAGGTCGACCAAGGCGCAGGCGACGTACTCGACCGTGGCAAAGCCGCGATTGAAATTGCGCGCAGCGATCAGCCGCTGCAGCAGCGCTTCCGGCATCGGCTCGCCGGTCTGGTAGTGGAGCGCGAAGCGGCGAAGAATGTCCGGCTGCTCCAGCCAGTGCTCATAAAGCTGCGACGGCAGCTCGACGAAATCCGTTGCGACGTTGGTTCCGGCAATTTCGGGGTAGGTCACGTCTGACAAAAGTCCGTGCAGCGCGTGGCCGAACTCGTGGAACAGCGTGTGCGCGTCATCGAAGCTCAATAATGTCGGCTCGCCGTCGGCGGCCTTGGCGAAGTTGCAGACGTTGACGATCAGCGGCCGGACGTCACCGGCAAGCCCTTCCTGATCGCGCAGCGACGTCATCCAAGCGCCGCTGCGCTTCGACGGCCGCGCAAAGTAGTCGCCGAAGAACACGCCGAGCGGCTTGCCATCGGCGCGGCGCACCTCCCACACCCGCACGTCGGGATGCCAGACCGGCACGTCGGTGCGCGGCCGGAAGGTGAGGCCGAACAGCCGCTGTGCCGTGTAGAACACAGCCTCGATCATCCGCTCCAAGCTCAGGTATGGCTTGATCGCGGCCTCATCGAAGTCGCAGCGTTTTTGCCGGAATTTTTCCGCGTAATAGCGCCAGTCCCACGGCGCCAATTTGAAATTGCCGCCGTCCTCGGCGACGAGCACTTGGAGATCGTCGCGATCCCCTAGGGCCTTCTTGCGCGCGCGCAGCCAAACCGTGTCGAGCAGATCGCGCACCGCATCAGGCGTCTTGGCCATGGCATCGTCCAGCCGATAATGGGCGAAGTCGGCAAAGCCAAGGAGCCGCGCGCGCTCGGCGCGCAGCCGTACCGTCTCGGCGATGATCGCCTTGTTGTCGGTCGGCCCGCCATTGTCGCCGCGCATGATGAAGGCGCGGAAGACTTTTTCGCGCAGGTCGCGGCGGTCGGAAAATTGCAGGAACGGCTCGACGTAGGAACGCGACAGGGTAACCGCGTAGCCGTCGAGGCCGCGTTCGGCGGCTTCCGATTTCAGCGCTTCGCGCATGAAATTAGGCAGGCCGGCCAACTCCGCCTCGTCCTTGAGCGACAGGGCAAAAGCCTGCTCGTCGGCCAGTAGGTTCTGGCTGAAGGCTGTGCCGAGAGCCGCCAGCCGCTCGATGATCTCGGCGAGGCGCTTTTTGGCGGCCCCATCAAGGCCGGCGCCGGCGCGGCGGAAAGTGATGTGATAGCGTTCGAGCACGCGTTTTTGTTCGGCAGTGAGGTCGAGTGTCTCCGCCCTCTTCGCCAGCCCGTCGATACGGCGGAACAGCGCCGCATTGGTGTGAATCTTGTTCCAGTGGCGGGCGATTTGCGGGGCGATGTCGCGTTCGATTTCAAGGAGCGCGGCGTTGCTGTGGGCGCCGACCAGCACGTGGAAGACATTGCTGACGCGGGTGAGTGTGCGGCCACTCCTTTCCATCGCCGCGATCGTATTGGCGAAGCTCGGCGGCTCCCGATCGGCCGCAATCGCGGCTATTTCGGTCTCATGCTCGGCGAGCGCGTGCTCATAGGCTTGCCGGAAATGCTCCGGCGCGATGCAGTCGAACGGCGGCACCCCGTCTGGCGTTGTCCAAGCGGCGAAAAAGGGGTTCTCGGGCGTCACGGTCCGGGTCATGGCGGGGTCTTAGCAAATGCAGCGGCGAGCGTGATATATGTCGTGCAGTCCCTTCGGCCAAACTCGACGGAGAGCAAAATGCCTCGCCACGCCCATTATGTGCCGCACGGCGTCATTCCGGCCGTCATCCTGCCGTTCACCGACGACCTCGATATCGACGAGAAGAGCTTCCGCAAGCACCTGCAGGATGTCGCGGCGGTCAAGAGGCTGTCCGCCATCACTGTGAACGCGCATTCGACCGAGGTCGCCTCCTGCACCTTCGACGAGCAACGCCGGGTGCTGGCCATCGCCCAGGACGAGATCGGCAACAAGCTGCCGATCATCAACGGCATTTGGGCCGACGGCAGCCTTGAAGCCGCCCGCATCGCCCGGATGGCGGAAGCCGGTGGCGCCTCGGCGCTCTTGGTATTCCCGCCAGCGCCGTTCACGCTCGGTCAATCGCCGGCCATGGCGATCGAACATTTCCGCCGCATCGGCGACGCTACAAGCCTGCCGCTCATCGTATTTCAGTACCCGCTGGCGACCGGTCAGGGCTATCCACGCGATACGCTCATCAAGATGTGCGAGGAGGTGCCGTCCATTCGCGCCATCAAGGACTGGGCCGGCAACGTGTCGCAGCACGAAATGCAGGTGCGCGAGCTGCAGAGCCGCAAGCCCGCGGTCAACGTGCTCTCGACCCATAGCGCGTGGCTTCTCAGCTCACTGGTGCTCGGCTGCAATGGGCTTCTGTCCGGCTCCGGCAGCGTCATTGCCGACCTGCAATCGGCATTATTCCATGCGGTGAAGGCCGACGATCTAGCCGAGGCGCGGCGGATCAACGACCGCGTCTATCCACTCGCCCGCGTGTTCTATGCCGATCCATGGGCGGACATGCACAACCGCATGAAGGAAGCTTTGGTGCTGCTCGGCCGTTTGCCGCGCGCCGTGGTGCGTCCGCCGCTCGTTAAGATCACACGGGCCGAGATCGACCGCATCCGCGCCGCTTTGGTCGAGGCCGGCCTGCTGACGCAGAAAACCGCTCGCGACGCCGCCTGAACTTACGCAGGCCGAGTTACGGCCGCTGCAGTCGATCGAGCACTTCGATCGAGGCGAAGCCATCGGGAATTTCGCCGATCGATTGCTGATAATCGCGGATGGCGACGCGGGTTCGCGGGCCGATGAACCCGTCGGGCGCGCCGATCTTGAAGCCGCGCTGCGCCAGGAGCTGTTGCATCTCGTAGCGCTCCTGCAACGTCAGCACGCGCTCGTCGCGCGGCCAGGGATGGATGAGCGGGCCGCCGCCGCGCAGCCGATCGGCCAAGTGCCCGATGGCAAGCGCGTAGGCCTCGGCCGGGTTGTACTTCATAATGACCTGGAAATTTCGCAGCATGAGGAACGCGGGCCCGCGCGCGCCCGCCGGCAACAGCAGGCTGGCGCGCTCGGCGGCGCGCGGAAACGG
>JASHRW010000094.1 GCA_030037065.1 Xanthobacteraceae bacterium | reverse complement strand
TTGAGCGTGGTCACCCGGTCGACGCCGAGATGACCCGCCATCTTTTTGTTCTTGAAGGTCTTGCCGGGATCCTGACGGCCGCCGGTCGATCCGTGCGAACGGTGCGAGATGGAGACACCATGGCTGGCGCGCAGGCCGGCGAAATTCCAGCGCTTCATCGGCCCGGCCCAGCCCTTGCCGGTGGAGGTGCCGGTGACGTCGACATATTGGCCGACCAGGAAATGATCGGCGGTGATCTCGGCGCCGACCGGAATGAGCGCGTCCTCGTCGACGCGGAATTCCGCGAGCTTGCGCTTGGGTTCGACCTTGGCGACGGCGAAATGGCCGCGATCGGCCTTATTGGAGCGCTGCGCCTTGCGCGCGCCGGCGCCGAGTTGCAACGCCACGTAGCCGTTCTTCTCTTTGGTGCGGTGGGCGACGACCTGGCAATTGTTAAGCCGCAGCACCGTCACCGGCACGTGCTCGCCGGTCTCGGTGAACAGCCGCATCATCCCGATTTTCTGCGCGAGCACCCCGGAACGCATTTTCAAAAATCCCCTGCGCGCCTTACAGCTTGATCTCGACGTCGACGCCGGCGGCGAGATCGAGCTTCATCAGCGCATCGACGGTTTGCGGCGTCGGATCGACGATGTCGAGCAAACGCTTGTGCGTGCGCATTTCGAATTGCTCGCGGCTCTTCTTGTCGACGTGCGGCGAGCGATTGACGGTGAATTTCTCAATCCTGGTCGGCAGCGGGATCGGGCCGCGCACCTGCGCGCCGGTGCGCTTGGCGGTATTGACGATCTCACGCGTCGACGCATCGAGGATGCGGTGATCGAACGCCTTCAATCGGATGCGGATATTTTGGCCGTTCATAGTTGTCTCCGACAACGGACGACGGATCGCAGAGGACGGATGACGGATAAAGATTCGTCATCGATCGATCTGAGGCCGTCCTCCATCACATTTCCTGTTTTCTGTCGTCCGTCGTCTGCCGTCCGTCCTCTGCCTACTCGATGATATCCGCCACCACGCCGGCACCGACCGTTCGGCCGCCTTCGCGAATGGCGAAGCGCAGCTGCTTCTCCATGGCGATCGGCACAATCAGCGTCACTTCCATGGTGATGTCGTCGCCCGGCATCACCATCTCGGTGCCTTCCGGCAGCGTCACCACGCCGGTCACGTCGGTGGTGCGGAAGTAGAATTGCGGCCGGTAATTAGTGAAGAACGGCGTGTGGCGACCGCCTTCCTCCTTGGTGAGAATGTAGGCCTGCGCCTTGAACTTGGTGTGCGGCTTCACCGAGCCCGGCTTGCACAGCACTTGGCCGCGTTCCACTTCTTCGCGCTTCGTGCCGCGAAGGAGACAGCCGACGTTGTCGCCAGCCTCGCCCTGATCGAGCAGCTTGCGGAACATTTCGACGCCAGTAACCACGGTCTTCATCGTCGGCTTGATGCCGACGATCTCGACCTCCTCGCCCACCTTGATGACGCCGCGCTCGATGCGGCCGGTGCACACCGTGCCGCGGCCGGAGATCGAGAACACGTCTTCGACCGGCATCAGGAACGGCTGATCCTTCGGCCGCTCCGGCTGCGGAATGTATTCGTCAACCGCCTTCATCAGCCCCATGATCGAGTTCTTGCCGAGCTCATCGTTGACTCCGTCGAGCGCTTGCTTGGCCGAGCCCTTGATGAACGGGATCTTGTCGCCTGGAAATTCGTATTTGGTGAGCAGCTCGCGCACCTCCAGCTCGACGAGTTCAAGCAGCTCGGGGTCGTCGACCATGTCGACCTTGTTGAGGTAGACGACGAGTGCCGGCACGCCGACCTGGCGGGCGAGCAGGATATGCTCGCGAGTCTGCGGCATCGGGCCGTCGGCGGCGCTGACCACCAGGATGGCGCCATCCATCTGCGCCGCGCCGGTGATCATGTTCTTGACGTAGTCGGCGTGCCCGGGGCAGTCGACATGGGCGTAGTGGCGTTTGTCGGTCTCGTATTCGACATGCGCGGTGGCAATGGTGATGCCGCGCGCCTTCTCCTCCGGCGCCTTATCGATCTGGTCATAGGCGGTGAAATGCGCTTGGCCTTTCTCCGCCAAAACCTTGGTGATCGCCGCCGTCAACGTCGTCTTGCCGTGATCGACGTGGCCGATCGTGCCGATATTGCAATGCGGCTTGGTGCGCTGGAATTTCTCTTTGGCCATGGGGCTCTCCGTTCCGGCTCCTCTGTAACCTCGTGAGTGATGGTCAGGCGTACTTCGCCTGAACCTCGTCTGCCACGCCTTTGGGAACCTCGGCGTAGTGATCAAACTGCATGGTGAAGGTGGCACGCCCCTGACTCATGGAGCGCAGGTTGTTGACGTAGGAGAACATATTGGCGAGCGGCACCATCGCCGCGATGACATTGGCGTTGCCGCGCATGTCCTGGCCCTGAATCTGGCCACGGCGCGAGTTGAGGTCGCCGATGACCGAGCCGGTGTACTCCTCCGGCGTCACCACCTCGACCTTCATGATCGGCTCGAGCAGCACCGAGCCGCCTTTTTGCAAGGCCTC
>JASHRW010000093.1 GCA_030037065.1 Xanthobacteraceae bacterium | reverse complement strand
TTGCCAATTTTGCCATTGTTAGCTTCCCGAAAATATGGATCGGGACAAAACGACAGTAGAGTGGTCGGAAGGCCGCTGCCAGGGTTCACCCGTTGCCAGCTAGCTATAGTATGGCTGCCACCGACTCTGGTGTGCGGCTGATTTCCTGTTCAGTGAGTAGCTGAGCCACGCTCAAGTGCGGTTGGCGATATACAATGACAGGCGTAACACCATGCGTCAGCACTTTGAGTGTCTCGCTGCCGAGCACGATGGCGGAAAGACCGCGTCGACCATGCGATGCCATGAAAATCGCATCGCAGATTCGATCTTTCGCCGTGTCAATAATTGCTTTGTATGGATGGTCGTGTTCGACGTGTATTGTTTCGCATGATACACCAGCTGCAGCAGCAATTTTTTTGGCGTCGTCTAAATAGTGCTTAGCCAAAGCGGCCATGCGCTCAGCGTGTTTCTCGGGCGTGTCCGCAATCGTGACAGCGTCAGGACTGATCGCGTGATACGGTTCAGTCACTGTTATGACCGTCACCTTTGCGCCAAGTGCTCTCGCCAAGGAAACGCCTTCGCAAATCGCCGCCGTCGATAAGTCAGAGCCATCCGTTGGTAGAAGAATATGCTGATACATGATTCACCTCCGTATTTATATATCAAATTAGCTCCCCCTGAAAAAGAGCGACATTGATTTAGGTCAAGTCACACGCCCGGCACTATCGATCGCGAGGCGCTGAACACCAAAACGCGGGTAACGCCTCGTCCGGCAATACGTCTGCGGCGGAGTCCTAATCGCTCTCCGGGAATTTCGAACGTGCGTAACAGTGCGCGGCCCTGTTCGATCACAGCGCGCGTTAAACGAATAGTGTACGAATGTCAGTCACCGAGGCATGCACGCCCGCTAGCGGCTTACGGTCGAACGGCAGGTCGTGCGGCATTACGTATGACATTTTGACAAATCTCAAAGCGTCGGGCAGGCCTCTCCTTGCATAAGAGCAGATCATGCCCGACGGCAGCCGATAGCGACCGCTCCGCTCGGTCGGATTTGCGGCTTAGCGTGATCGAGCGCGGGGAGGTCTATGAGCTGGTTTTCCCGTGCTACCGCGAAGAAGACGGCTGGGTTAATGCGCGTACGGAAAAACCTATTTTTGTTAATCCCACGCATTGGAGCATATGGTCGGAATAGCGAAGACACACCGGTTGAAAACCGCTCGGGTTTCACTTAGCCTCTTTATTCTTGACCGGAAGCCTCGCCAGTTTAGCTTCCTCTTCGGCCAGAAGCTCAGCAATGGTGCGTCGCTTCGAGGGATCACTCTCGGTCTTCAATAATTCCCGATAATGCTTGATATTGAGTTCGATAATCGTCCGTGCATCGGTACTCATCGTCAGCCTCGGCAACGTACCGTTGATGACCTAAATAACTAAGCATTCACCGGTCTAGGTTGCCACCGGGTCCTTTCGGCAAAAGTTTGATCAGGATCAAAGTTTCTTGCGGTTTTTCCGGCAGAATCGTTTCCCAGTGTTTCAGCAAGGATGCCGAAGATGCCGAAAACTCCCAGCGCATTGCGTGGCCATGGTCCCACCATTAGTGCCCTCGACCTTTGGACTCCGTCGGCCGGGCGAATGCGCCAGCTTTTTACCGATGACGAGCGCGCTCTTCTCGCCGTTATGTCCTCCATCGCCCGGTTCAAAAAAAGGCGAGATCATTTATCAGGAGGGCGACCCCGCTGACGCAGTTTGCAACCTCAACTCGGGCGTGGTGACGGCCTACAGAAAAGCGCCTGACGGCAGTGAACATGTTGTGGCATTTTTGCTCGCGGACGACCTTTTCAGCTTGTCCGCCGAAGGATTGTATACAAATTCGATGAGAGCGCTGACTGCCGTCACCGCCTACCGTCTACCAGTGAGCGCGTTGCGAAGCCGCCCTTGTCGAGGCAGTACACAATTGAGCAATTGCCAGGCTGCAAAACCGCTCAATGTTGCCGTTGATGGTTTCCTTCTCACCTCATTACCAGAGACACGGCTTGCACAAGTCTGTGGCCGTGGAATGATGCATCAGATGCTGACGAAACTGCGGTTAGGGCATAGGAGTTACGATCTCGGTCGAATTGAGTGGACGCCGCTCGGCGCGTCCGGAAGCGTCCAGAAACATTGGAAAGCGCATTGACGGCACTCGATGACCCAAGAAGCCAAATCCCGCCGAACGCGGGAACATTTCCGTAGCTGCGGATCGCATATACAGTTATCGCTGCGGTACAGCTTTGGCGCTGTGCAATCTTCGATCGCAGCAATTTTCGCCATATGAGCGCGCCCCTAGAACAAGTGGCGGTAGAGTACCCATCCAACTTGATGGGCCTATCAGCTTCCGAGGCCGCACGGCGGCTGGCCGAGTTCGGACCCAACGCCGTCGTCGAGAAACATGCTCATCCTCTGGTGCGCTTCGCGCGCCATTTCTGGGCACCGGTGCCATGGATGCTGGAAGCGACGATCGTACTGCAGTTCGCGATCGGTCAGCGCCTGACGGGCGCTTTGATCGCGGCATTGCTGATCCTCAACGTCATCCTCAGCGTTTTTCAGGAAAACCGCGCGAGCGCCGCCCTGACGCTACTCAAGCAGCAGCTCGCGCTGAGGTCGCGCGTCAAGCGAGATGGGCTCTGGATCGATCTGTCGGCGACCGAGCTGGTTCCCGGGGATATCGTCCAAATTTGCCTGGGCGACGTGGTGCCGGCAGATGTGGTGCTGCTCCGCGGCTCGCTCTTGGTGGACCAATCCATGTTGACCGGCGAGTCGATCCCGACCGAGATGGAAGCGGGTAAGACAACTTATGCCGGCGGACTGATCCGCCGCGGCGAGGCCGACGCGAGGGTCGTCGCCACCGGAACGCGGACGTATTTCGGTCGTACCGCGGAGCTGGTCAGCATTGCCCACGTCGAGAGCGCCGAACAGAAGGCCGTTCTGGCGGTCGTGCGCAATTTGACCGTGGTGAATTTCGCGGTCGTGGTCGGCATCGTCGCCTATGCGCTGGCCAGCCACATCAGCCTGCAACAGGTCACATTGCTTGTGCTGACCGCAATGTTGTCGGCAGTGCCGGTGGCTTTGCCGGCGACATTCACTTTGGCGGCTGCCTTGGGCGCCAGGACGCTGGCGATGAAGGGGGTGTTGCTGACTCGGCTGTCGGCGCTGCACGAGGCCGCCACCATCGACGTGCTCTGCTCGGACAAGACCGGCACCTTGACTTTGAATGAGCTCGCAGTCGGCGCCATCCGCCCGCTCAAGCCCGGCTACAACGAGGCGGATATCCTCGCCTATGCCGCTCTGGCAAGCTCCGCGGACGGCCAAGATCCAATCGACACGGCGATCCGCAAGCTTGCCGAGAAGCGTCTGAACACCGGCCGTGTGCCGCGAGTGGCCGCGAGCTTCACGCCGTTCGATCCGACGACCAAAATGGCCGAAGCGACCGCGATCGACCAGGGCCGTGAGATCCGGATTATCAAGGGCGCACCAGCGGCCATCGGCGCCTTCACGCCAATCGGCGCGCAAGCCGCCGAACAGCTGGAAGCGCTCGACCGCGCCGGATATCGGACCCTCGCGCTGGCCGCCGGCCCCCCGGATTCGCTGCAGCTCATTGGCTTGATCGCCTTCGGCGATCCGCCGCGGCCGGATTCGGCGCAATTGCTCAGCGAGTTGCGCTCGCTCGGCGTGCGTCCGATCATGGTGACCGGCGACGCCGCAACGACGGCAGCGACGGTGGCGCATGAGATTGGACTTGACGGCGCGGTGTGTCCGCCGGGCGGCATTCCCGAAAGCGTCGGTCCGGACGATTTCGCCGTCTATGCCGGCGTATTTCCGGAGCAGAAATTTCAGTTGGTAAAGGCGTTCCAGCGCCAGGATCACGCCGTCGGCATGTGCGGCGACGGCGCCAACGACGCACCGGCGCTCCGCCAGGCGCAGATGGGCATCGCGGTTTCGACCGCGACCGATGTGGCCAAGGCCGCCGCCGGCGTGGTGCTGACCGAGCCGGGGCTTTCCGGCATCGTCGCCTGTATCAATGAAGGCCGTTCGGCGTTTCAGCGCGTGCTCACCTTCACCTTGATGATTCTCGTCAACAAATGCGTCACGCTGCTGGTTTTGGGCTTCGGCCTGATCGTGACCGGTCATGCCGTGCTGACGCCGTTCCTGCAGGCGCTGGCGATGCTGACCAACGACTTCGTGACCATGGCGCGTGCCGCCGACCGCGCCCGCCCTTCGCCCTATCCGAATGCGTGGCGCGTGCGAAACCTCATGATCGCTGCGCTTCCGCTCGGCTCGTTCAGACTGCTCTATTTGTTGGCAATCTTGAGCCTGTGTTGGTTCCCGCTCGGGCTCAACCCAGAACAAATGCAGACGCTGACCTTCGTGATGCTCGGCTTCGCCGGACAGGGGAACGTCTATGTGCTGCGCGAGCGCGGACGGCTCTGGCATTCTCGTCCGGCGCCGATCATGGCGATTGCGTCGCTCTGCGACGTCACACTGATGGGCTGCCTGGCCGCGTTCGGCGTCCTGATGACCGCACTGCCGCTATGGATCATCGGCATGTTGCTCGCCACAACCCTGGCGTTCACGCTGGCCATGGACTCGATCAAGCTTGGGGTGTTCGCCCGGTTGCGGATCGATTGACGCTGCCCTTGCGTCGCCCTTTGGCACGTACGGAAGCGAGCATGGAAGATGTGACGTTCGCTCAATTGGAGAACAGGCAGGGCACCTTACTGCCGATGAGCAGATCGCGGGTGACGCCCCCGAAAATCCATTCGCTGAGCCGGGTGCGCCCATAGGCGCCGGCGACGATCAAATCGACCCTCTGCTCGTCGGCGATGCGAAGCAGAACCTGACCATCGGCGTCACGGGCAGACGTCGCAATTTTTGCGCCGATAACAACCCCATGACGCCCAAGGTAGTTTGCGAGATCGACGATCTGTTCGCGCGATTGTATCTCCAGATCTTGTGGCCCGATCGCCGCGATAATGACGTTTCCCGCCCCTTTCAGGAATGGTAGCGCGTCGCATACTGCTCGTCGCGCCTCGCGCGAATCTTTCCAGGCAATCAGGACACGCGAAGTCTGCAGACGATTGATCCCACGCGGCAGCACGAGCACCGGCCGGCCGCATGCCAGAATAACTGCTCCGGGATCAAATGTGTGATAGGCGTCGTCGTGCAGCGGATCGCGCCCGAGGATGACGAGATCCGCCGCCCGCGCTTCGTTCGCGATGACTTCATTGGGGAAATGCGCCGAAGATCGCCATTCAATGCCGCGTGGAGTTGCCCCGGCACGGCGCCGGAACATTTGGCCGAGCCGCTCGAGCTCTTCGGCAATCTTGGCTTGAAGACTTTCTTCCGCCGGTGGAAAGTCCACTTCTGAGCGCACCGGCATGTCGGATTTGCGCAACGGCCAACCGGCAACGCCGATCAATACCGCATTGAATCGAGTAGCAAGCTCTGCCGCCACGCCGATGCGTTCTTTGCTCGGTTCATCGAAATCGACGCAGACCATGATCGATGCAAACGTCATGCGCCACTTCCTTGCTGCATTCACGCCACGACGCGCCAAGCCGCATCGCTTTTGACCTTGCTCCGCGTGAACCAAGCTGCCGTCAGCGTCGAGCTTTACCTCAATGGACTCGCTCAATGCCGGCCAGATGCACTCTTTCGTTTTTCTCCGTCGGAGCTTCGCCAAGCCAATCGGCAATTCTCGGCCACACGTCTTCCAGCGTTCGCTTGCCAGCGATTAATCCGACGTGGCGGCATGGCGCGATTGCCTTCCGTAGTTCATGCGCCGCCGTGTCGACCAGCCGCTCGGCGGCGAACACTTGTGGCGGCGGCACCAATTCGTCGTCGCGCGCGGCAAGCAGAAACATCGGTACCTTGACAGTTCCGAGATCGATCCGCTGCCCCAATGCGGAAAAGCCGCCGGTGGCAAGCGCGTTGCGTTTGTAAAGTTTCTCGACCGTTTCCAAGAAGAAATGGCCGGGCAGATCGACCGTCCATCCATACCAGGCGTGAAACAGCGTCCCAAGCCTAGCAAATTCCTCCGAGCCAATCGGTTCTGACGTCTGCAGGATATCGCGTATGTCTTCATCGGCGATTGATCGCGGCCCCCAGAATTTCAGCACCCTGTGCCCCGGCAGCAGCCCATCGCCAAGCTGCACCAGTTCGCGAAATATCGCCAGCGGAGATGCATCGGCCAGCGCAGAGAGCGCAGACGATCCCGCCGCGATATCGATCGGTGCACCGGCCAAGACCAGCTTGTGAACCTTGGCCGGGAACCGCGCCGCGTAGATGAGAGCCAACCAACCGCCCTGGCATAGCCCGATAAGATCAACCGGAGCGCCGATTTCGTCGATCAAGATATTAAGATCGGCGAGATAGTCGTCGATACCGAGAAAACGCATTGGCGCTGTCGCCGAACGCCAGTCGGTAACGAACAGCCTCCCGACACCGGTGGCACGCAACGCAGCCACCAGACTATGCGCTGGCGCAAAGTCCAAGATCGCTGCGCCATGCAAGGCGAACGGTGCGCACAGCAATACGGGCGGGGTTTTGCAGCCGGCCGTGGAGAAACCGCGGAGCCGCACGGTTCTCAGTTCGAGCACGATGGAATTTGGTGTTGCCCATTGAGGCTCTGCGGACGCGTCGTCGCCTGGACCAACGGCCAAATCGACCATGCGTTCTGCCGCCAGCGCTGCTACATCGCTCGCCATTGCCGCTGCAAGGGCTGGCCAGAGAAAGGCCAGATTTAAAGGTTGGCGAGCAGAAGGTTCGTACATGGTTGTCAGCAGATCCCTTAGCCGCGCTGCCGCTTGGCCGCCGCGTGCGGGACTCCTCTCGCGCACAACCATCGCACCCCGCGCGCCTAGGTGCCTTGACTTGAATCAACCTTGCTCGAACCGATGCGTAGGCCAGTACCGCTATTCAATTGCTTGCGCCGCTTGACTTGGTCCTGGGTGCGGCGGACCTGATCCTGCAACTGTCGCCGCGCGCGCTTAAATGCATCGTCGACTGCAAAGGCGAGATCGGAGCGTCGCACGTCGGCCGTTGGCGTCCTCGCTACGTTGACCTCGCGGCCATCCGGAAGCGAGAGATGGATGTGGACTTCATAAAGCCCGCTGCTGCGGTGATGTCCGCTCGGCGCCTTGACCATGACGCGGCAAGCAGTGATACGGCCCCACCGCTCTTCACATTGGGCCACGTGCTTGGCGATGGCCGCTTCGATCGCCGGTGTTGCCGTCATGCCTTGAAATTCGATCTCCGGCTGCGTCTGCATATCTTGCTCCAGTCATCGCCTTGTCACGCGAGCGGCGAGTGCCGGCCCGATTGAATTTGTCGCCAAGGGGACTTGAATGCTCCTTGATCTATATCAACGTGGAAAGGTGTGCGGTTGGGATAAGAGACTGGCGTCCAACACTATTGGAGGATATGTCATGGCCGAACCCAGCAAAGTTACCGTGAAGACTGAGAAATCACCCGCGCCGCCGCAGGTGTGGCGGCCGTTCGAAGGCTTGCGTAACGAAATCGATCGCCTGTTCGACGAATTTGACGGCGGCTTCTGGCGCTCACCATTCCGTAATTCATTCTTCGATGCGGCGCCGTTCCGGCGCACCGAGACGACCGTGGGCACTGTGCCCGCCGTCGACGTATCTGAGACCGACAAGGCCTACGAAATAACCGCCGAATTACCCGGCATGGACGAGAAAAACATTGAAGTGAAAGTCGCCAACGGCATCCTCACCATCAAAGGTGAAAAGCAAGAGGAGAAGGAAGAAAAGAAGAAGGATTACTACAGGCGCGAGCGCAACTTCGGCTCATTCGAGCGTTCATTCCAAGTGCCCGAAGGGATCGACGCCGACAAGATCGAGGCAAACTTTAAGAAGGGCGTGCTCTCCGTGACGCTACCGAAGAGCCCTGAAGCGCAGAAGGCTGACAAGAAGATCGCGGTCAGGGCGGCCTGAAGGGGCATTTTGCGCTTGCGTTTCTTTCAGCTGGCCCGGATGGCATTATACCCTGCCATCCGGGTCTGACGCGCGAGGTGGGATCCCGATGTAGAGCAGCCGAGAGAATCTTTGTCCAAGACGCTATTGCGGTGAAAATACCCCTCCTGACCGTCGCGCGATCGATCCGAACCCACCGAAGGATCGAGCGCATGATCGTTTCGGTAGGCCTACCCTCGTACTTAATCTGCCCGCCACTCGCCACTCCGAATTGTGCTTGCGGGCCTCCGGTTGCCGCCAGTTCTTTCATTTCTTTGTTATTTTCCAACGATATTTTTCGAAATAGACTTCTAGGAAATCGGCTGGACCCCATGCAACCTTTACCTTGGGGAAGGTCTTTTTCACAAGCTGCATTGCGCATTTTCTGTCCGCCAGTACGGCAGCCCTTATGAAATTTATAGAGAGCTCACCCCCAAGTATCTGGGCATCAATTTTGTCTATACTCCTTCGCGCTTTGGCTGCAGCAGCAATCATTCTACTCAAATTCCTAGAATCTGTAGAGGAAATTCCAGCATCATGAGATAGTCATGCTTTTCTTTGAGTATGATTAAGAATTATCACAGCGATGCACGGCCCTAGACCGGCCGTCGTAAGCCAGTCGGGAGCGCGGGCTGTTTTCCATTGGTCTTGCTCTACGTGAATTTCCCTTCCTGACCGTCGCATTTCATCGCCAAGGTTTTATGTAGCCATCTCAACAAAAAATCATTTTCATCCGGCAAGGCTTATCCTTGAGAAGCGGACGACGTGTGTCGCTCGACGAGATCGGGCGGATTGTCTATGCAGCGAGACTTGCTCCTATCCCTTACATTAATATCGCGTGGTACTCCCGCAATTTTTGATCTCCCAGTGGCAGCCCGGTGGCGAGCGCTATGCGGCCGTCGCGGAACAACGCGCGGAGCCGCTTTTGTTCGGGCTCAGCGCGGTAAGCAAAATAATTCTAAATTGCCTCTTCAAGATCTTGCTCCCCACTTTGCGGCACTTGATCGACAGGCAGATGAACCATGAGCGGCCGCTGGCGCGGAAGCTCTTCCGCCGAACCAATTATGTATTCCTCGGCGTCACGATCGAGGTCGCGCTCGTGAAAGGGAGATGGATCGAGCGAATTGAACAGCCGGGCCAAACGGCTGAGGTGCATCTCGATCTTAGCCTCAGCCATCGATGAACCGCGGGGTTGCTGTTCAGCTATCATAATACGGACTTACTATACTGATCGATTTTTCTATCGATCAGCTTGCGGCCGAGAGCTCGGCGAGGCGAGGCTCGCCGCGTGCAGAGCGAATCGGCGGGAAATCGTCGGCGGTCAGCGTTTCGCGCTTGAGCAGCAACTGCGCGCCAGCATCGAGATCGGCACGCCGCGTCTGCAAAATTTCGCGGCCGCGCTCGAAGGCTTTAGCCAACAGATCGCGCACAGCGACGTCGATCTCGCGGGTGGTGACCTCTGCCGCTTGCACGTGGCTGGCGAGCGGCGCCGGCATAAAGGGCTGCGGCTCCGGTACGTAAGTGCGCTGGCCGACTCTATCGTCCATTCCGTAGCGTGTCACCATTTCAAGGGCGATTTCAGTGGCGCGCTGCAGATCGTCGGCCGCCCCGGTAGATACGTCGTCGCCAAACACCAGTTGCTCCGACGCACGGCCGCCCATGAGCACAGCGATGCGATTCTCCAGATTGACCTTGCCGAGCAGGAAGCGATCCTCGGTCGGACGCTGGATGGTGTACCCGAGCGCGCCGACGCCGCGCGGAATGATGGAAACCTTTTGCACGGGATCGACCCCGGGCAGCGTCGCTGCCACCAGCGCGTGGCCCATTTCATGATAGGCGACGCGGCGCCGCTCTTCGGCGTTGAGCACGCGGCTCTTTTTCTCCAGGCCGGCAACGATGCGTTCGATGGCCTCGGTGAAATCGCCGGTGCTGATCGATTCGCCGTTGCGCCTGGTGGCGACGATGGCGGCTTCGTTCACCAGATTGGCGATGTCGGCGCCCGTAAATCCCGTCGTCAACCCTGCAATCGCGTCCAGGTCAATATTTGGCGCAAGCTGCACCTTGCGCGCATGAACTTTTAGAATTTCAAGCCGACCCTTGCGCTCCGGACGATCCACCAGAACTTGGCGATCAAACCGGCCGGCGCGGAGCAGCGCCGGGTCGAGAATCTCCGGCCGATTGGTGGCGGCAAGTAAGATAACGCCGGAGCTTGGGTCAAAACCATCGAGTTCAGCAAGCAACTGATTGAGCGTCTGCTCCTTCTCGTCCATGCCGCCGCTGAAGGGCCCGGCGATACGGCTACGTCCCAGCGCGTCAAGTTCGTCGATGAAAATGATACAGGGTGCGGCCTTGCGCGCCTGCTCAAACAGATCGCGCACGCGTGCGGCACCGACGCCGACGAACATTTCGACGAATTCGGAGCCGGAAATGGAAAAGAACGGCACGCCGGCCTCACCGGCGACTGCTTTGGCTAGCAGTGTTTTTCCAGTTCCTGGAGGACCGACCAGCAGGACGCCCTTCGGTACCCGGGCGCCCAATCGGCCATAAGATTTCGAGTCCCGCAAAAAAGCGACCAGCTCCTGCAGCTCGAACTTCGCTTCATCGACGCCGGCAACGTCCTTGAACGTCACCTTGGTGTCGGTCTCGACGTAGACCTTGGCGCGCGACTTGCCCACGGTCATTAGCCCGCCAAAACCTTGCTTTTCAGCAAGACGACGAAACAGGAACATCCAGATCAGATAGAAAATGACAACCGGAACGACCCATGACAGAATGGTTTGAACCAATCCGCCGGTTGCGGCGCCGTTGACTACGACCTGATGAGCGGCAAGTTTATCGAAGATCTGCGGATCAACGCGAACCGCATAGAATTCCTTCTTCCCGTCCGGCAGCGCTTCCTTCAACGTTCCCTGGATGGAGTCTGGTCCGACCGTAACCTCTGCGACCTTGTTTTGATCCAGCAGCGTCTCAAATTGAGAGTACGAAATAGTGTCGACCTGCGAGTAGCTTGACCAGAACTGTTGAAACAGTAGCACGCCAAAAATTGCAGCAAGAATATACCAGATCATAATCTGGCTTTTGCGAGCATCGGGTTCCATGTTCGTTGCCATAAATGCGGTGATGCGGAAACCGCCACTACATGACGGCGCCGGGCAAAGCCCACATTGATTTGGCGCAAAAATTCACAGGCTGAAAGGCTCTTCCAATTCTCTTGTGGCAACCTAACCGTTCTGATCGCAGTATCGAGCCGCCTCTTGTCGCGAAAGGGCGGCCGCGAATTGATCCACATCAATGACCGCAATAAAGCCTGCTTTTTAAAGGAGTGGATTGGTGCAACACTCGTCAAGTTTACTAAAGTGGGGAAAATGGACCGCGTCGCATTGGTAACTGGCGGAACACGAGGCATCGGTGCCGCCATCTGCAAAGCGCTTAAGGCGGCCGGCTATAAGGTTGCGGCCAATTACGCCGGTAACAACGAGGCGGCGCAGCAATTCAAGGCGGAGAACGGCATTTCGGTCTACAAGTGGGACGTTTCCTCGTTCGCGGCCTGCGTCGCGGGCGTGAAGCAAGTCGAGGCTGAGCTCGGGCCGATTGATGTTCTGGTCAACAACGCCGGCATCACCCGCGACGCCCAACTGCATCGTATGACGCTCGAACAGTGGACCGCCGTCATCAACACTAATCTCGGCTCGCTATTCAACATGAGCCGGCAGGCGATCGAGGGCATGCGTGAGCGCAAGTTTGGGCGCATCATCAACATTTCCTCGATCAATGGCCAGAAAGGCCAATTCGGCCAAGTCAACTATTCAGCCTCAAAAGCCGGCGAGATCGGCTTTACCAAGGCGCTGGCCCAGGAAGGCGCGCGCGTCGGCGTAACCGTCAACGCGATTTGCCCGGGCTATATTGCCACCGACATGGTCAAGGCGATGTCGCAGGAGGTATTGAAGGAAAAAGTCTTACCGCAAATTGCGATCGGTCGTCTCGGCGAACCTGAGGAGATCGCCCGTTGCGTGGTTTTCTTGGCGTCCGACGACGCCGGGCTGATCACTGGTTCGACATTGACCGCGAACGGCGGCCAATATTTCGTCTAACTGCGACGTTCAAGGGCTCCGGCACTGGCCGGGAGTCATTCCTGCAAGCGACGATCGAATCTCGTTGCTTGCCGACGAAAATCGGCACACAATCTCGGTACACACACAACCTCCGGTCGTCGGAAGGATCTTGATTTTATTGGATTTTCGAGGACGTAGCCGGGAGGAACTGAGAATCCCTCCCTCTCCGCCACCAACACCTCCCGCCAAATGGCGAAAAGTGTTACCCATGTGTCCGGTACGGACCGTCACCTATCTCTCAGGTCGGATCAATGGACCCGCAGTCCGCGCTGTTGTTTTGACCGTGGAAGGTGTCGACGTGGGCAGCCGTGCGGATGTTCGGCGACGTTGCCGACAAGCCGGCAGAGCAAACGACCGCGTTGCGGCGCCGCCCCTACTGCTCGAGCAGCTTCGCCATGATCCGCTCCCGCGTCAGCGGCAGGTCGCGAATGCGCACGCCGAGCGCGCGGGACACCGCGTTGCCGATCGCCGCGGCGGTCGGCCCGGCGGTTGCCTCGCCGACGCCGAGCGGCATGTCGGTGCCGGCATCGACCAGCTCGATGTCGATCTCGGGCACTTCGCTGAAGCGCAGCACCGGATAGCTTTTCCAATCGATCGGGCCGGCCGTCTCGTTGTCGAACCGGACCTGCTCCTTGAGCACCCAGCTCGCCGACTGGATCATGCCGCCTTCAAGCTGGTTCTTTACGGCGTCGGGGTTGACCACAAGCCCGGCATCCGCGGCGCACCAACCGTGCAGCAGGCGGACGGATTCGTCGACTTCAAGCTCGATCACGACCGCGGCGTAGGCCGCACTATTTTTATAGCGCGCAAAGCCGAACCCACGGCCGCAATTATTGCCCCGCGGCGCGTTCGCGCTCCAATTTGCCATGGCAGCCGCGCGCTCGATGACGCGCCGTCCGCGCGCATCGGACAGATGTTGCAGCCGGTATTCGACCGCATCCTTGCCCGCGCGTTCGGCAAGCTCGTCTATGAAGCATTCCAGCGCAAACACATTCGGCATGGCGCCAAGCCCGCGCAGCGACGAAACACGCCGCGGCACCTCCGGCACCAAATGATGGATGATGCGCTTGGCGGCAATGTCGTAGAGCGGCGTGGCATTGCGCGTGGCGCCGCCGCCTGAGGCCTCCGGCACGTCGTTCGGCGGCGGTATCGGCGGCGGCTCCGGCAACGCCTCGGCGGCGAGCAGATTAGCGCCGCCGCCGGGGCGGCCGTTATGGGTGCCGCTCCAGATTTCGGCGGTCCAATCGACCGGATTGTTCGCCTCGTCGAGCACGGCGCGCACTTTCACCACCATCGCCGGCGCGACCGGCTCGTAGGCGAATTCCTCCTGCCGGCGCCAGCGCACCCGAATCGGCCGGCCCGGCCTGCGCAA
>JASHRW010000092.1 GCA_030037065.1 Xanthobacteraceae bacterium | reverse complement strand
GGGACCAAAAACGCCGCATCCTCTGGCCAGCCATAGGCGCGTTTGGCGAGCTTCACTTCCTCTTCGCCGAGCGGCTCGCCGTGCGCGGCGCTGGTGTCCTGCTTGTGCGGCGCGCCGAAGGCGATGTGGCTGTCGACGATGATCAGCGTCGGCCGGTCGCTGGTGCGGCGGAAATCCGCAAGCTCCTCGGCGACGGCGCCGGTGTCGTTGGCATCGGCGACGTGGACGACGCTCCAGCGGTAGGCGCGAAAGCGCGCGGCGACGTTCTCGGTAAACGTGATGCCGGTCTTACCGTCGATGGTGATGTGATTGTTGTCGTAGATCCAGCACAGGTTGGACAATTGCAAATGGCCGGCGAGCGACGCCGCTTCGCTGGCCACGCCTTCCATCAGATCGCCGTCGCTGCAGAATGCGTAGACGTTGAAATCGAACAGTGGAAAATCGGGCCGATTGAACCGGGCGGCCAGCCGACGGCCGCCGATCGCCATGCCGACGCTGTTACCGCAGCCCTGGCCGAGCGGCCCGGTGGTCGTCTCCACGCCGGGCGTGTGGCCGTATTCCGGATGGCCGGGGCAGCGGCTGCCAAGCTGGCGGAAATGCCGGATATCGTCGAGACTGACCGCCATTCGCCCGGCTTCGTCGGGATCGTGCACGCGCGCCAGATGCAGCAGCGCATAAAGCATCATCGAGGCATGGCCGTTGGACAGCACGAAACGGTCCCGGTTCGGCCATCGCGGGTCCTCGCAATCGTAGCGGAGCGCCTGCTGCCATAGCGTATAGGCCACCGGCGCCAGCGCCATCGGCGTACCGGGGTGGCCGGAATTGGCTTTTTGCACCGCGTCCATCGCCAGCGTGCGAATGGTGTCGATGCACAATTGGTCGAGCCTGGTGTTTTGCTCGGCGGCGCGCGGAGCCGCGCTCGGCGGGTCGCGCCTGCGAAAGTTTGTGTGGGCCACGAAAGCCCTCCCGTGACGATTTGGAACCCTTTGTGAATTTAACTCGCGCGTCGGGTTCAAAGTTCCCGATCGGCCGCCCGACCGCCTTTTGTCGGCCGACCGGCGCGCTGCGGGACGCCGTCGCACTGCGAGGATATAATGTCGGGGTACGCGACACGACAGGCGATTGATCGAATTCGCCGCTAATTGGGGCAGGCCAACCATGATTGCGGTCATGCGGCTAAGCAGCGGGCTGCTGCTCTGGGCACTATTCGCGGCTTTTGCCACGACAATGTCCGCCGCACCGGCGAGCACCGCCAAGCGCGCCATCGTGCTTGATGTCAATGGCGCCATAGGTCCTGCCATGGCCGACTACGTCGTTCGCGAGCTGAAGGACGCGGACCCTGACGAAGTCGGACTCGTCGTGCTGCGCATGAACACGCCAGGCGGGCTCGACACCTCGATGCGCCAGATCATCGCCGCGATTTTGGCGTCTCCCGTGCCGGTCGCCACCTTCGTCGCGCCGGGCGGAGCACGGGCGGCCAGCGCCGGCACCTACATCGCCTATGCCAGCGCGATCGCCGCTATGGCGCCGGGCACCAATATCGGCGCTGCGACGCCGGTTCAGCTCGGCGGCGGATCGCTGTTCGGCGGCGGCTCGGAGCAGAAGCAGCAAGGCAAAAATGCCCAGCCCGAGGACACCGAGACCCGCAAAATCATCAACGACGCGGTTGCTTATATTCGCAGCCTCGCCACCCTGAACAACCGCAATGCCGATTGGGCCGCCGATGCCGTGCGTTCCGCCGTGAGCGTGCCGGCCAGCGAAGCGCTGTCGCTGCACGTCATCGAAGTGATCGCCAACGACGTGCCCGATCTTCTGAAACAGATCGACGGCAAGACGGTGACGGTCAACGGCAAGCCGCAGCGTCTGGCGACCGCCGGCCTCGCCGTAGTCAATGTGCCGCAGGATTGGCGCACCGAACTTTTGGGCTTCATCACCAATCCGGACGTAGCCTTCATCCTCATGCTCGTCGGCGTCTACGGAATCATTCTGGAATTCTTCAACCCGGGCGCGGTGGCGCCCGGCCTGGTCGGCACCATCTCGATCCTGGTGGCGCTCTACGCACTCGCCTTCATTCCGATCAATTATGCCGGCGTGGCTTTGGTGATCGTCGGCATCGGCTTGATGATCGCCGAGATTCACATCGGCGCCTTCGGCGCGCTCGGCGTCGGCGGCATTGCCGCCTTCGTCATCGGCGCGTTCTTGATGTTCCCGGCGCGTGCCGCGGGCTTCGCACCATCCGCCGGAATCGTGATCGGCGCCGCTATCGCCAGCGCCGCACTGATCCTCTTAGTGCTCGCTGCCTTGTTGCGGTCGCGCAAGCGGCCGGTCGTGACCGGCGGCGAGGCTTTGATCGGGGCGCAAGGCGAGGCGGTGTCGTGGGACGGCGAACAGGGCCTGGTGCGCGTTGCCGGCGAAATCTGGCGGGCCCGGGCGGAAGCGCCACTTTTGGCCGGAACGCATATCAAGGTCCTCAAGCGCGACGGTCTCGTCCTGCGCGTCGAAGCGATATGAGTGGTTTTAAAGATTGTTTCCCGGGCGCAGCGCAGCACGAAGTGGTGCGCTGCACCGCATCCGGGACACGAAAATAAGGAGCACAGCCATGTTCATCGCGCCTATCGTCGTCATCGTCATTTTGATTCTGATCTTTCTCTACGCCTCGATCAAAATTTTGCGCGAGTACGAACGCGGCGTCGTCTTCACGCTGGGCCGCTATACCGGCACCAAAGGGCCGGGTCTCATTCTGCTCTATCCGTTCATCCAGCAGATGGTGCGCGTCGACCTGCGCGTCGTGGTCGACGAGGTGCCGCCGCAGGACGTGATTTCCCGCGACAACGTCTCGGTCAAAGTCAGCGCGGTGATCTATCTCCGCGTGGTCGACGCCGAGAAGGCGATCATCCAGGTCAGCAATTACCTGGCGGCAACGAGCCAGCTCGCCCAGACCACGCTGCGCTGGGTGCTCGGCAAGCACGACCTCGACCAGATGCTGGCCGAGCGCGACAAGCTCAATACCGACATTCAGGACGTGCTCGATAAGCAGACCGAAGGCTGGGGAATCAAAGTCTCCAACGTCGAATTAAAGCGCATCGACCTCGACGAAAGCATGGTGCGCGCCATCGCCCGCCAAGCCGAGGCCGAACGCGAACGCCGCGCCAAGATCATCAACGCCGAGGGCGAGCAGCAGGCGGCGCAGAAGCTAGTCGAGGCCGCGCGCATCCTCAGTGGCGTGCCGCAGGCCATGCAGCTGCGCTATCTCGGCACCTTGTTCGACATTTCCAACGAGCGCGGCTCGACCATCGTGTTCCCGTTCCCGATGGATGTGCTGGAAGCGTTTGCCGCGATGCGAAGGCCGCCGGGGCCGGGGGTACAATCTTAGGGCGCGCGGCAACGCCGACGAGAATATTGGACAAGCAAAACCCCTTGATTTGGTCTGATGGCATGGGTCGCGTCGACGGCAAGGTTGCGCTGATCACCGGCGGGGCATCGGGAATAGGCTTGGCCACGGCGCGCCTATTCTTGGACGAGGGCGCCAAGGTCGTCCTGACCGACCGCGACAAACGCGACGCCGATGCGGCGCTGGACTCTTTCAAGCAGCGCGCCAAATTTCATCTGCTCGACGTTACCCGCGAGGATCATTGGATCGCGGTGACGGAGGCGCTGGCGGCCGAATTCGGGCGCATCAACGTGCTCGTCAACAGCGCGGGCGTCGCGCTGCTCAAGGACATCGAGGCAACGACGCTCGACGATTGGCGGGCGCTGATGGCGGTTAATCTCGACGGTACGTTTCTCGGCTGCAAGCACGCGGTGCGGGTCATGAAGGAGCGTGGCGGTGGCTCGATCATCAATATGTCCTCGGTCGTTGGGCTGATCGGTAATGGCAATCTCGCCGCCTACAGCGCCAGCAAAGGCGGCGTGGGGCTGTTGACCAAATCGGTGGCGTTGCATTGCGCACGCAAAGGCTACAACATCCGCTGCAATTCGGTGCACCCGTCGTTTGTCGAGACGCCGATGCTGCGGGCGATGATCGCCGCCGGCCGCGACCCGGCAAAGATGGAAGCCAACTGCACCAGCGCGGCGCCGCTCGGCCGGCTGGCGCAGCCGATCGAAGTCGCGCGTACCATCCTGTTCCTGGCGAGCGACGAATCGGCGTTCACCACCGGTGCCGAATTGGTCGTCGACGGCGGATTGACCGCGGCCTGAGCTGACGCGCGTTCGAATCGCATCCATGAAAAACGCACGATCAAAAAAAGTCGCCAAGAAGCAGGTCCGGCTCGAGACCACGCGATTTGTCGTGCGCAACGCGCGGGTCGAAGATGCCTCGGAGCAATGGGGCCAATGGATGGCCGATGCCGAGGCGAGCCAGATGCTCAACGCGCCGGCAAAAGCGCTGAGTAAGGCCGAGGTCGAAGCTTACATTAAAAAATTTGACCAGCAAACGCATCTGTTGCTGGTGATTGTCGAAAAGGCTTCGGAAAATGTCCTCGGCTGCTTTCGCATCGACATCGACGAAAAGCTCGGCCGCTTTCTGGTCAACATGATCGTCGGCGAACCCGGATACCGGCACAAAGGCATCATGAATGAGCTGACGGTGCCGTTTCGCGACTATTTTTTCGACACGCTAGGACTCAAGACCATGCTTGGCATGGTGCTGTCGCATAACGAGCCGGTCCTCCGCTATCTGTTCAAGACCGGGCTCAATCTCGACAAGAAGATCGAGCGCCACGTCAAATCGCGCGTGAGCGACGCCATGCTGGCCATGTGCTTCTTCAGCCAGACTGCGGAAGGTTGGCACGCATGGAAGCGCGCGAACCTCGCGACGTTTCGCCAGGGATGAAGCTGGTCGGGCGGCTCGATGTCAGGCGAGCTTTATCGCCCGAACCAATTGAAATGATAGTCGAGCGTAGCCTTCACCACGTCGATGTTCTGATTCACGGTGATTGGGGCGGAACCCGTGCCTGTGAGAGGCCCTGAGGCCATCAGCGTCACGCTGTGATTACCGAAGCCATAATGGTCATACTCGATTCCAGCAGACCAGTTGTCGGCGAATGCCCAGGTGAGACCCACGCCGATGGTCCAGCCCGTATCGGTATCGGTCCCCAATGCATTGCAGGACAAGCCGGGGGTGGAAGCAAAGCAAAAGGCCGCGGCGTTGCCGAAAAAAGTGAGAGGACCGATGCTATCGCGGCTGTGCTCCCAGGCGATGCCGCCTTTGCCGTAGAGCATCCAACGATCCCACGTGTATCCGACGCGTCCGGTCACGCTCGCCAGCCAGTCGGTCTGATCGCGAAGCGTGGCAGGCACCCCGTTTTTGCCTCCGAACAACGGATCGCCGCCGAGAAAGGCGTACGGATTGCTCGTGCTGCCGTCGAGATTGGTCCAGGAAAAATCGCCGGCAATGCCTGCGACCCAATTGGTGGCGAACTGATAATCGCAGCCGATTTGGCCACCGCCGATAAATCCCGCGCCCTGACCGAAGCCGGGGCCGCTGCCGGTTGGAGCGAACTCGCCTAATCCGCCGCCGAAAAGGGTGCTTGGATCGATGAAATTGGCGGTGCCCCAGTCGCCGCCGAGATGGCCGCCGACATAGCAGCCGGTCCAGGTGAACGGCGGGGCCGGCACCATAGCTGGCGCCTTCAGCGGCATCGTTACCGGCGCCAAGTCGGCTGCAAAGGCTGCACTGCTCAGCGTCAATGCGGTTGTTGCGAAAAGGAAGCGCTTCACAGCTATTCCCTTCAAGCCCGGGAAAATATACGCCAGCGGCGTGGCCGAGTGTGTGATAATTTAACAACACTCTCCGAAAATATGCGGGCGGTGCTTTTGCCGGTCGGCAGCAGCGTCTGAGGTCCTTGCCATTGAACATTGATTATTTGATTCGCGCCGATCGCTCGGTCTTTGCAGCTTTTTGCTTTTGTGCGCCGCGATCGTGATTTCTCCGATCCTCTACGGCCGGATCGATCTAACGGAGATCGGATTTTTGTGGCGAAGTATTTTTGCCTTGGCTTGCTGCAAAACTCGGGTGCGAATCAAAAAAACGCATCGCGAGAACGGGATTGTTTTCCCTCCTCCCCCCCGCGCAGCGGTGGGGAGGGTCGGCGAATATCGCGTAGCGATATGAGCCGGGGTGGGGGGACGGCATAGAAGAACCCCCACCCCGCCGCTCATTTCATTCGTGGCGACCCTCCCCGCCACTCGCTCCGCTCGCTGGGGGAGGGAATAGAAGAACGCGCCGCGCAACAAATTGCGCACGGCGCCGCAATTCGGTTTGAACAATGCGTCCGCAATGTTATGCCGTCGCTGGATAGTGCGGCCTCGGCTGGGCGAGGCCGCGACTTTTTTGACTGTTTGATGACACTCGGACATGCACATGCGCGTCAACGTCCCAATCTCGGTCGGCGGCTGGGCTCGCCTGTTCAGCCGATGGGACGTGCTCGCCGTCCTTCTGGTCCTCGGCCTTCTCGTCTTTCTCGGCGAGGCCAGCCGCAATCTGCTTGAGCCGCTGGTCGAACTGCAGAGGCAGCCGCCGTCGCTTGATCCGCGCCACCTGCCGGAATACGCGGCACGCACCACCTTGCGCATGCTCATCGCCATGGTGGCCTCGCTGCTCTTCACCTTCACCTATGCGACGCTGGCGGCCAAGAGCCGGCGTGCCGAGCGGATTCTCGTCCCGCTGCTCGACATTCTGCAGTCGGTTCCCATCCTCGGCTTCATCTCGGTGACCGTTGTGTTTTTCATGGCGCTCGCTCCCGGACGCGTGCTGGGCGCGGAATTCGCCGCGATTTTCGCGATTTTCACCAGCCAAGCCTGGAATATGGCGTTCAGTTTCTATCAATCGCTGCGCACCGTGCCGGCCGAGTTGAACGAGGCAGCACGTACCTTCAGGTTGAATCCGTGGATGAGTTTCTGGCGGGTCGACGTACCGTTCGCCATGCCGCAGCTGATCTGGAACATGATGATGTCGATGTCCGGGAGCTGGTTCTTCGTCGTGGCCTCTGAGGCGATCAGCGTCGGCAACACCACCGTCACCCTGCCCGGCGTCGGCTCCTATATTGCGCTCGCCATCGAGCACCGCGATCTCAAGGCGGTATGGTGGGCGATCGGCACCATGCTGATCGTGATCCTGATCTACGACCAGCTCTTGTTCCGGCCGCTGGTGGCATGGGCCGACCGTTTCCGCTTCGAGCAGGAAGCCGGCGTGCTGCCGCCGCGCTCGTGGGTATTCGACGTACTGCGCCGCTCGCGTCTGGTCGATCGCGCCACCGAACCCTGCGCCGCATTGTGGCGGCGGTCGCTGCAGACGCATTTGTTCGATCGCAAGCCGGCCGCCAAACGGCAAGCCGGCAAAAGCGGCTGGGTCGATCTTCTATGGGCCGGCATCGCGCTGGTCGTCTGCGCCTTCGCCGTCGTGCTGGTTGTGCGCTTCGTCGTGCAGGACGTGACGCTCACCGATGTCGGCACCACGTTGCTGCTCGGCTTGGCGACGCTCGTCCGCGTCGTCGTGTTGATCGCGATCGCCAGCTTGATCTGGGTGCCGGTCGGGGTTTGGGTCGGCACGCGGCCGTCGGTCGCCAACATGGTCCAGCCGGTAGCGCAATTCCTCGCCGCGTTCCCGGCGAATTTGCTGTTTCCGATCGTGGTTTCTTTCATCGTTGCCTGGAGGCTCGATCCCAATATCTGGCTCAGCCCGCTGATGATCCTCGGCACGCAATGGTACATTCTGTTCAACGTCATCGCCGGCGCGGCGGCAATCCCGGCGGAGATGCGCGCGGTCGGCGAGAACCTGCATGTGTCCGGCTGGCTGTGGTGGCGGCGGATCGCGCTGCCGGCGATCTTCCCTTATTACGTGACCGGCGCGATCACTGCTTCCGGCGGCTCTTGGAACGCCAGCATCGTCGCCGAGGTGGCGTCATGGGGTAACGAGCACCTCACGGCGGCGGGGCTCGGCGCGTATATTGCCCAGGAGACCGACGCCGGCGATTTTCACCGCATCGTGCTCGGTATCGCGGTGATGAGCTTTTATGTCGTTATCATCAACCGGACGTTCTGGCGGCCGCTTTATTTCTACGCCGAACGCAAATTCCGGCTCGGTTGAACGAGCCGCTTTGGGACAATGGCCATGACCGACGCGCTGCTTGACATCCAGCACCTGCGGCAATCGTTCCCGCGCGCCGACGGCGGCGAACACTTGGTGCTCGACGGCATCGACTTTCACATGGAGCCGGGCCAGATCGTCGGCCTGCTCGGCCGCACCGGGTCCGGCAAATCGACCTTACTGCGACTGATCGCCGGGCTGGCGGAGCCATCCGGCGGCACCATCACCTATCTGGGCCAGCCCGTGCATGCGCCGCCGCCGGGTGTCGCCATGGTGTTTCAGTCGTTTGCGCTGTTTCCCTGGCTTACGGTACTGGAAAACGTGCAGCTCGGGCTCGAGGCGCTCGGCTTGCCGGAAGCGGAAATCCGCCAGCGCGCCATCGCGGCGATCGACCTGATCGGGCTGGACGGCTACGAATCGGCCTATCCGCGCGAACTATCCGGCGGCATGCGCCAGCGCGTCGGCTTTGCCCGCGCGCTGGTCGTTCATCCCAATATCCTTTTGATGGATGAACCGTTCTCGGCGCTCGACGTACTGACCGCCGAGACGCTGCGCACCGATTTTCTCGATCTGTGGGGCGAAGGCAAGCTGCCGATCAAGGGCGTCATCTTGGTCACCCACAATATCGAGGAGGCGGTTCTGATGTGCGACCGCATCCTTTTGTTCTCCACCAACCCGGCCCGGATCATCAGTGAGATCAAGGTCGACCTACGCCAGCCGCGCAACCGGCTCGATGCGCAGTTCCGCGATCTGGTCGAGAAAATCTACGTGGCGATGACCGAACGCAAACCGGCCCCGGCGAAGCTCGGGACCGTCGCGACGATCGACACGGTGCTGCCGCGCGTGTCCGCCAACCTCCTCTCAGGCCTTATCGAAACGCTGGCCGCCCCGCCCTATGTCGGCAAAGCCGACTTGCCGGTGATCGCCGACGAGCTGCACATGGAGGTGGACGATCTCTTCCCGGTGGTCGAATCGCTGCAGATGCTGCATCTCGTCGAAGTCGAAGGCGGCGACATCAAGCTGACCGATTTCGGCAAGCAATTCGCCGAATTGGGCATAGACGACCGCAAGAGGCTATTCCAGCGGCAGCTTTTGAACTATGTGCCGCTCGCCGCTCACATACGACGCGTGCTGGCCGAGCGCACCAACCATGTGGCGCCGAAGAGCCGCTTTCTTGACGAACTCGAAGATCATATGAGCACGGAGGATGCCGAGAATTCGCTGCGAGCGGTGACCGCCTGGGGTCGCTTCGCGGAGATTTACGCGTATGATGACGATTCGGGCACATTCAGTCTGGAGAATCCAACGTAGCGCAAACCGTGCGGTTTCGTCGCCGCGTACGATCGCGGCGGCAGGCTGGATTGTGCAGAACCTGCAGCCAAAGCTGACTGATCGAAGGAGGCGACAATGTCCGTTTTACCGAAGGCCGAAAGTTCCGGCCGCGCGCGCTATCTGTTGCTCGGATCGCTGACACTCAATCTACTCTTCGCCGGCGCGGCAGGCACAATGGCACTGCAGCATTCTTATACTCCGGCGCCATTGCAGCAGGTCGTGGGCATCAAGCACGGCGTCGAGCAGCGCTTTTATCGAATCGCGGCAAGCCTGCCGCCGGACGATGCTAAGATCATGCGCACGGAGTTTCACACCGAAGCGGTGAAATTGGCCACGGCCGAGGCTCAGATTCGGTTGTCCGAGGAAGCCGTCCGTGACAGTTTGCGCGCCGAACCGTTCGATCCCGCGGCCGTGCGCACCGCGATGGCACAGACCAGCGCGGCGCGCGATAATTTCTATCAGCTTGTCCACGAAGTCGTCGCCTCCGCGACGACGAGAATGTCGGCGGCAGGCCGCGAGACGCTCGCCGATTGGCCGCAGCGGCGCGGCAAAGCCGTGATCACGCAGTGACGTTGTGGCGGCGCTAAGCCGCGCTGCGCCGCGCCTTCACGGAAATCGACAGCAGTGCACGCCCGGCGATTGTGTCGGCAAGCGCCGAATTGCGTCGCGATTCGAGCACCGCGTCGGCAAGTTCGCTCATGGCGGCGGCCAGCCGCGCCGCGGTCCACAGTTTAAGCGCGACGGCAACCAGCTCCTTGCGGCGAAAGTGCAGCGGCGGCTGCACGGCATCGAGCGAAAACGGCGCGCCGGACTCGATCGCGATCCGCCATTTGTGAAGCTGCGCAACCTGACGCTGGGCGGCGAAGAAGATCGATCCGACCGACGTGCTCGCGTTGCGTGCCTTGGCGAGCCGCGTTTCCAGCTCCGCCGATTTTCCGGCAAACGCCGCGTCGACAATGTCGTCGAGCTCTAGCGACGATGCGTCGGAAACGATCGCGGCGACATCGTCGACGCCGACACGCTCCTGCCCGCGCGCATAGAGCGCGAGCTTGCGGATCTCGTTGCGCGAGGCGGCGCGATCGCCGCCGAGCAGCGGAATGAGCAGCGACCGCGCCTCGGGCGCTAGCGAAAGGCCGGCTTCGCGCATTTCCTCGTCGATCAACCGCGACCGATCGCGCTCGGTGTCGGCGTAGCAGGGCAGCGCCGCGGCGTTCTTGGCTCGCTCGACGAGCGTGCGCAGCGGTGCATTGCGGCGCAGATCGCCGGCTTCGATCACTACGCGGCATTCGCAGGTCTGCAACGCGAGCAGGGCCTCGACCGCCGGCGCGATGTTGCGCCCGCCGGCCTTGACCCACACCGCGCGCTTGCCGCCAAACAACGGAATGGTCTGCGCCTCCTCGACCAGCCGCGACGGCTCGGCCGCCAAGTCCTCGCTGTCCAGGCGCGCCAGCGCGAACGGATCGTTGAGATCGTCGACCGCTGTCTTGATCAGCGCAGTGACGCGCTCGCTGACGAGACCGGCATCGGGACCGAACACCAGCACGACCGGCCGCTTTGGATCGGGGCGGGCAACGAAAGCATCAACGTCAGCGTTCTTGATGGCGACCATGGACGCATTATGCCACGACGTTGACGATACGCTGCGGCACGATGATCACCTTCTTGGGCACCTTGCCCTCAAGCGCTTTTCTCGCCACGTCGAGCGCCAGCACAGCCGATTCAATTTCGGCACTCGTGGCATCGCGCGGCACGGTGACTTCGGCGCGCTTTTTGCCGTTGATCTGCACCGGCAGCGTGATCGTGTCTTCGATCAATAGATCGCGCTCGACTTTCGGCCAAGACGCCTGAGCCACCAGCGTATCGTGCCCGAGCGCGGTCCAACATTCCTCGGCGAGATGCGGCATCATCGGGGCGAATAATTGCACCAGAATGTCGGCGGCTTCGCGCATGGCCCAGCGCATGTCGGGCGCCATGGCGGACTCCTCGATGGCGCCGACCGTGGCGGTAAGCGAATTAGCGAACTCGTAGATGTGCGCCACGCAGACGTTGAAGTGCAGCTTGTCAACGTCGTCGCCGACATTGGCCAACGCCTTATGGGTCGCCTTACGCAGCGCGCCGGCCACCGGCGAGAATTGCGCCGGACGCTCGTCCGGCGCCTTGCGCGCGATCTCGCCTGCCTCGCCGACCAATCGCCATAGCCGCTGTACGAAACGCGCGGCGCCCTGCACGCCGCGCTCGGTCCATTCCACGTCGCGCTCCGGCGGCGAATCCGACAGCATGAACCAGCGCGCCACGTCGGCGCCGTACTCGGCAATAATGTCGTCGGGGTCCACGGTGTTACGTCTGGACTTCGACATTTTCTCGATCGGGCCGATCTCAACCGCTTCGCCGGTCGCGACCAAAGTGGCGCGGCGCAGGTCGCCGTTCACCTCGATTTTCACTTCTGCCGGCGCCGCCCATTCGCCGCTCTTCCGCTGATAGGTCTCGTGCACCACCATGCCCTGGGTGAACAGGCCGGCGAACGGCTCGTCGAGCCCGACATGGCCGGTCTGTTTCATGGCGCGGGTAAAGAAGCGGCTGTAGAGCAGATGCAAGATCGCATGCTCGATGCCGCCGATATACTGATCGACCGGCATCCAGGCATTGACCACGGGCAAGTCCGTGGGCTCGGACTTGATCCACGGATCGGTGAAGCGCTCGAAATACCACGACGAGTCGACGAAGGTATCCATCGTGTCGGTTTCGCGCCGCGCTTTTTTGCCGCCGCATTGCGGACACGCGACATGCTTCCACGTCGGATGATGATCGAGTGGATTGCCCGGCCGATCGAAGCTCACATCTTCCGGCAGCGTCACCGGCAAATCCTTTTCCGGCACCGGCACCACGCCGCACGCCTCGCAATGAATGACCGGTATCGGACAGCCCCAATAACGCTGCCGCGAGATTCCCCAATCGCGCAGACGATAGTTCACCTGGCGCTGGGCGACGGGACGATTGTCCCCTTCACCCTCCCCTGTAGGGGGGGGTGGAAGAAAGGTGCGCTCCAACCGCCGCGCCACATCCTCTCGCGCTGCCGCCGGCGTCATGCCGTCGAGAAAGCGTGAATTGATCATGCGGCCGTCGCCGTCATAGGCAGTGTCGGTGATGACGAAGCTTTTCGGATCCGCGCCCGGCGGACAAACGACCGGCGTGTTGCCGAGCCCGTATTTGTTGACGAAGTCGAGGTCGCGCTGGTCATGCGCCGGGCAGCCGAAAATGGCGCCGGTGCCGTAGTCCATCAGAATGAAGTTCGCCACGTAGACCGGCAGCGTCCAATTCGGATCGAACGGATGCACCGCCTTGATGCCGGTGTCGAAGCCGAGCTTTTCAGCCTTGTCGATGATTTCCTGCGCGGTGCCGTGGCGCTTGCATTCGGCGATGAACGCGGCGAGCGCCGGATTCTTCTTCGCCGCCGCGGCCGC